>NZ_JBIRJC010000009.1:76283-149670 GCF_044329365.1 Kitasatospora sp. NPDC017646
CTGAACTCAACACCCCCCGCCCACCCCCCCCCACCGTACCCCCTAACGCCCCCGCCGGGCCCCCCCCCCCGGGCGCGCGGGGGGGGGGGGGGGGCCCCCCCCCCCCCCCCACGGCCGCAGCACGCGGTTCCTCGAAGAAGGGTCCTACAGCTCGGACGGTCCCCAGCCGCTCACCGTCAGCTCGTCCCCGACCCGCACCGTGCCCGGCCGCAGCACCGAGAACTTGCTGCCGAACGCCACCCCGCCCGCCGTCGCCCGCCGGTAGCGCGCCAGCGTGCGCAGCGGCTCCGGGCCGGCCTTGGCCCCGGTGGACTGGTCCACCAGCGTCACCGAGCAGCGGATCGCCGGCTTGGTGTAGCCCAACTCGGCGCCGCCGACGGTGAACCGGCGCAGCAGGTCCTCGGTGTGCGGCTCCGGCCAGCCGTCCACCACGATGTTCGGGCGGAACCGGTCCACCGGCAGCGGGGCCCCGCCGGTGCGGGCGTTGAAGTCGTCCAGGCTGGAACGGGACAGCAGGTGCACCGCGCTGCTGTCGGCGAAACCGGACGTCCCCGGGTGCAGCCCGTCGGTCACCCGGTCGTGCTCCGGCGGCACCCGGACCAGCCGACTCGGCGCACCCAGCACCCGGGAGAGCCAGTCGGCCGCCTCGTCGCCCTGGTCGACGGCACGGAAGGGCGCGCCGAACAACTGCACCTCGCGGCGCGGGCCCACGGTGTCCACGGGGAACGCCACCGGCTCCACCCCGGGAGCGGCGAGGGCCAGCCGCTCCTGCGGCTCCACCGCGGGGCGGATGGTGGCCAGCAGCGCGTCCCGCCGCTGGGAACGGAACACGCCCCGCTCGTCCACCACCATGAACGCCCGGTCGTGGGCCAGTCCGGCCGGGGTCAACTCCGCGTGCTCCACCCGTACTCCGGCGCAGCCCTTCACCGGGTAGTACCGCAACTCCGTCACCGTGGCCAATGCCGCCCCCGTACGCCGCGGCCGCTCCGACCGCTCTTGATCGTTTCCCGTAGGGTAGTTGTCGGCCCGCTCGTCGAGCCGACGGGCCCCCGCGGCGGTGCGGTTGCTAGGGTCTGCGCATGGCACAGAGCAGCGCGAACCCCCCGGGACGGCTCCGGCGCGACGCGCAGCGCAACCGGGACCTGCTGCTCGCCGCCGCCCGGGAGATGTTCTCCCGGCACGGCCTCGACGTCCCGCTGGACCAGATCGCCAAGGAGGCCGGCGTCGGCAACGCCACCCTCTACCGGAACTTCCCGACCCGCGAGGCGCTGATCGCCGAGGTGTTCGCGGACGCCGGGGCCGGCCTGGCCGCGGCCGGGCAGGAGGCGCTCGCCGCCGAGGACGCCTGGACCGGCCTGGAACGCTACTTCGAGCGGATCTTCGAACTCGTCGCCGCCGACCGGGGCATCAACGACCTGGTCACCCAGGCCATCCCGACCATTCCCGGCATGATCGAGATCAGCCGCGGGCACGCCGCCACCGTCGGCACCCTGATCGCCCGCGCCCAGGAACAGGGCAGCATGCGGCGCGACGTGGTCACCATGGACCTGCTCTTCCTGCTCGGCCCGCTCTGCCGCGCCCTGCCGGCCGCCACCGAGCTGCGCCCGGACCTCTGGCGCCGCTACCTCGCCCTGCTGCTGGACGGCTTCCGCACCCGGGCCACCCACCCGCTGCCGGTCCCGCCGATCGGCGAGGAGCACCTGGACCGTATGTTCGCCGACCTCTGGGAGGCGCAGGCGCCGGAAGCCTGAGCCGCCCCGGCCCGGGAGGCATCAGGGTCGCGTACGGAACGCCGGGTGCGGCGTCAGAGCCGCGTCAACGGACGGGGTGCTGCGGGCGCGGCGCCGCTTTGCTGGGGGAACACAGCGCGGTTGGGGTTCGGTTCGGTGACGCGCACGGAGAGGCGGGGCGGGCCATGACGGACACGGGTGCGGACAGCGGTGCGGACAGGGGTCGGGTCGTGGTCGGCGTCAGCGGCTCGCTCGGCAGCCTCGCCGCCCTGCACCACGCGGTGGCCGAGGGCCGGCGCGCGGACGTCGAGGTGCTCGCGGTGCTGTGCTGGACCCCGCCGGGGGAGGCGCTCAGGTACCGCCGCGCGGTCGGCCCGCCGGTGATCGACGCCAGCCGCGACGCCGCCGTGGCCCGGCTGCGGCAGGCGCTGGACGAGGCCTTCGCAGGGTGCCACGCGGGAGTCCGGCTGCGCTGCCAGGCCGTACGCGGGGAGGCCGGCCACGCCCTGGTGCGCTGCGCGGACCGGCCGGGTGACGTCCTGGTACTCGGCGCGGGCCGGGAGCGGGGCCGCCTCTCCCGGCTGATCCGCCCGTCGATCAGCGCCTACTGCGTGCGGTACGCCACCTGCCCCGTGCTCACCGTCCCGCGCCCGCCGCTCCAGCGGGACCTGGAGGCACTGGAACGCGGGTACGGACTGCGGGAACTCGCCGCGGGCGCCTGACCCGTGGACGGCGGCACGGCCGTGCCGGCGCGCTGTCGGACCCGTTCCGTCATGGCGTCCTCGTCCGTGACGGCGATGGTGCCGGTCGGGAGTGACACCCCTACGGCAGGATCCCGGCCGCGCGGGCGAGGAGGGCGGCGGTCCGGCGTCCGGCGGCCAGGGTGGCGGGGTCGGTGGCGGGCAGGCAGCGGTTGGCCTCGGGGCTGTAGGTCGTCATCACCACGCCGGCGTGGTCGGTGGGGAGTTCGAGCAGTTCGGCGGTGGGTACGACGGCGTGCAGTTCGTGGGTGAGCCAGCCGGGCACCACCTCGTCCGCCGTGCCGAGGACCAGCCGGACCGGGACAGGGGAAGGGCCCTCGGCCAGGTGGTCGAGCGGAATGTCGCCGGTGGTGGCGGCCGGGCGGCCGTAGGCGGAGGCGATGCCGACGGCGGCGGTGGGCCGCAGGTCGGCCGGCGTGTCCGGGTGGGTGGCCACCGCGACGGCCTCCCGGCCGCCCAGTGACCAGCCGGCCAGCACGAAGCGCTCCGGATCCCCGCCGTACGCGACGGCGTTGCGGCGGGCGAAGGCGAGCGAGGCGAGCAGGTCGGCGCGGCCGCCGTCCTCCCGGTCGGAGCGCCAGTCCGGGACGAACACCAACAGCCCCAGTCCGGCGGCCTCCTGGGCGAGCGTGTGCAGCACGTCGCGCTCGTCGGGGCCGGAGCCGTGCCAGAGCAGCACGACGGGGGCGGGCCCGGTGGCGGCGGTGCTGGGGCGGTGGACGTCCAGCAGCCGTCCGTCCGCGTAGGGAACGGCCTCCGGTCGGGTGCTCGTCATGCCGGGTTCGCCTCCGATTCGGTGGATGATCACGCAACTGGTACTGTACTTCCTGTCGCGAGGGAGATGATTCCTCGTCAGGCGTCAGCGGTGCTACCAGAGCACGCCCTACTTTCAGTAGGGAGAGTCCGTGCAACCCGGGCCTGGCGCTCCATGGTCGGACGGGGTCCGGTGCCTTACCCAGGTACCGGACCCCGTCCGCGTTTCCGGGCCTTCGGCTCTTCGGGCCTTCGGGCCTTCGGGCTGAACGGCGCCGTCAGGACGGCTGGCGGTCAGAGCCCAGTTCGCGGGAGATCCGCAGGCCGACCTGGGCGACCACCGGGCCGAGGGCGCGGACCCGGGCGGCGGTCATCCGGGAGGTGAGGCCGGAGACGGACAGGGCCGCGGTCACCTCGCCGGTGTGGTCGAAGATCGGCGCGGCCACGCACCGCACCTCGGGCTCGTTCTCCCGGTCGTCGATCGAGTAGCCGCGGGCCCGGATCCGGGCCAGGTCGGCGCGCAGCCGGGTCTCGTCCGAGATGGTCCAGGCGGTGACCGGGCGCAGTCCGGCGGCGACCACCTCGGTGACCGCCTCCTCGGGCAGCCAGGCGAGGATCGCCTTTCCGGCGAGGAGGCCGCGCAGATCGACGGGGCGAGCCGGACCCGGATCCTGTGGCGGATCGTGCTGCCGCTGGTGGCCCCGGGCCTCGCCGCGACCAGCGTGTTCTCCTTCATCGCGGCGTGGAACGACTTCGTCTTCGCCAAGACCTTCATCATCAGCGCCACCCAGAACCAGACGCTGCCCTCGGCCCTGCTGGTGTTCTTCGAGCCGGACGAGAACGACTGGGGCGGGATCATGGCGGCGTCCACGCTGATGACCGTGCCGGTGCTGGTCTTCTTCATCGCGGTGCAGCGGAAGCTGGTGTCCGGGCTGGCGGGCGCGGTCAAGGACTGGCGGCCGGCTCAGACGGCCTCGCACCCCGCGGAGTCCCGCGCCGTGCGCGGCCGTCCGACGACCTCGCTCAGGCGGCCTCGGCCGACTCCCCGGGCGGGACGGCGACCAGGACGAACTCGGCCCCGGCGTCGTCGCGGACCAGGGCCGCGCGGCCGAAGGGCGTCGGCCCGGGGCCGGTGCGGACGGTGCCGCCGAGGGTGCGCACGGCGGCGGTGGCACGGTCGGTGTCGGCCGTCCCGAAGTGGACGCGCCAGCCGGGGGCGGCGCCGGGCGGGTCGGCGGGGCCGATGCTGCAAGCGGGGAGGCCGGCGGCGCGGGCGAGGGTGTGGCCGGCCTTCGGGCGGTCGTAGCCGTAGCCGAAGGCCCGGCGGTAGAAGGTGCGGGCGGTGTCCGGGTCGGGGGAGAGGTGCTCGTTCCAGGCGAGGGTGCCGGGCTCGTTCACCAGCCCGGCGCCGTCGACGCCACCGCCCTGCCAGACGCCGAAGGGCGCACCGAGCGGGTCGACGGCGAGCGCGGCCCGGCCCTGGTCGGGCACCTCGTACGGCTCGCGGGCGATCCGGCCGCCGGCGGCCCGGACGGCGGCCGCGGTGCGCAGCAGGTCGCGGGCGGCGAGGAAGGTGGTCCAGGCGGCGGGCTGCGGGGTGAACGGCGGGCTGGGGTCGAGTGCGGCGGCCGGCGGCGCGGCCTTGAGCGCGGCGACCTGCGCGCCGTACCGGGTGGCCACCGCCTCGGCGGGGCCGGTCGGGACGAACTCCCAGCCGAACAGCGCGCCGTAGAAGCGCTCCGCCCGGGGGAGGTCCGGGGTGGTCAGGACGATCCAGCAGGGGACGCCCTCGTGGTACCTGCCCGCCTTCGGCATGCCGCCCTCCTGGTCGCACGGCTTCCCCCGTCAGCCTCGGCTTCCGGCAGGTGGGCGGCAAGCGGAAGGTTCAGGCGACCCCCCGCGGACGGAACTGGATGCTGATCCGCGGGCCGACCGGGCGGGCGGTCTTCGGGATCGCGTGTTCCCAGGTGCGCTGGCAGGAGCCGCCCATCACCACGAGGTCTCCGTGACCGAGCGGTCGGCGGACGACCGCGGTGCCACCGGAGCGCGGTCGCAGGGCGAGGACGCGCGGCTCGCCGACGGAGAGGATCGCCACCATGGTGTCCTCGCGGGCGCCGCGCCCGATCCGGTCGCCGTGCCAGGCCACGCTGTCCCGGCCGTCCCGGTAGTAGCAGAGCCCCAGGGTGCGGAAGGGCTCGCCCAGCTCGGACGCGTAGTGCCGGCTGAGCGCCGTACGGGCCTCGCCGAGGACGGGGTGCGGCGGTTCGGAATCGGCGGCGTAGGAGGCGAGCAGCCGGGGGACGTCGACCGTCCGCTCGTACATCTCGCGCCGCTCCGCCCGCCAGGGCACGGTGGCGACCAGCTGTTCGAACAGCTGGTCCGCCCCACGCAGCCAGCCGGGCAGCACGTCCAGCCAGGCACCGTCGCCGAGCACCAGGCGCCGCACGCCGTCGAGCGGGCCGAGCCGGAGGTCGGCGGCTTCTTCGAACAACGAGGGCTGGAGGTGGACGGTGCCGTGCATGGCTCCAGCCTATGCCCTTAATCGAACGTGTGCTCGAACATGATTCGGGGGCTAGCCTGCCGGTATGGCGATCAACGGGTTCGGGGTCACCGAGTTCCAGCTCTTCCTGCTGCGCCGGATGGCCGACTACCACCCCGGGCTGGTCGAGGACGCGGTGCGGCGGCTCGGTGCCACCCGCGCCTCGATGCGGGAGGCGAACAAGCGCTGGCAGGCGATGGTCCGGGCGCCCCGGTTCCCGCGTGGCGCCGCCCGGTACACCGCCGTGCTCGGGCCGGCGGAGGCGAGCCTGCCGCGCCGAATCGGGGATCTCGCGTGCACCGCGCGGCAGTGGGCGCTGCCGCTCTGGCCCGAGCTGCGCTTCGAGGTCCTGTTCGGGCCGGCGGAGACCGCCGCGCCGGTGCTGAACGAGTGGCTGGTCCGGGCGGCCGGCGCCCCGCCTCCGGTGCTGCGCACCGTCGCCGACCTGGCGCCGTGGAGCTGCGTGGTGGGTGACGTGGGGGCGGCCTTCCCGGGGGCCGAGGCGCGTGAGGGGAGCGCGCCGACCCGCTTCCGGCTGGACTTCGAGGCGGCGGACGCCGACGGGCGGGTGCGCTCCTGGACGGCCGACTTCACCTGGGGGCTGCTCCAGGAGGTCCGGGCGGCCGGGCGAGAGTCATCCGGGTTCTGAATGATTCAAGGCGGTATTCAGTGAATGCCTTTGATTTGCAGGCCCAAGTGCAGTCGTGGCAACATAATCGCAGACACTGAATCGGTACGGCATCGGAAAGCGAAGGATCATGTCGGGCGACGCGCGCGTCATCGTCGGAGTGAGCGGTTCACTGCACAGCCTCACCGCCCTGCACAGGGCGGCGGAGGAGGCTCGGGCCCGGCGGGCCGTGCTGGTCCCGGTGCTGGCCTGGACCCCGGTCGGCGGCGAGCGCAGCTACCGCGCCCGGCCCTGCCCGCCGCTGCTCCGCGCCTGGCGGGACGCCGCCGAGGCCCGGCTGGAGAGCGCGCTCGGACAGGCCTTCGGCGGCCTGCCGATCGGCCTGCCCGTGCAGCCGCTGGTCATGCGCGGCGAGCCCGGGCCCGTGCTGACCGGCATGGCCGACCGCCCCGGTGACCTGCTGGTGGTCAGCGCCGGCCGGCACGGCTCGCTGCGCGGACGGCTGCGCCGACTGCTGCGCGGCTCGGTCGCCCGCTACTGCCTGGACCACGCCCGCGGCGGCGTGCTCGTCGTCCCGCCGTCCGGTCTGCACGAGGACCTGCGCGCCCTGCACCGCGACGGCATCGACCTGCGCGAGCTCATCGCGGCCTGACGGGAAGTCGGCTGACGTTCGGCTCGCCGGGTTCGTCGACTCCGTCGCACGGTACGGCCGTCAACCCCCGTGCACGGTCCGGCCGCCGACCACCGTCCGGATCGGCCGCAGCTCCCGCAGGCCGTCCACCGGGCAGCTCAGCGGGTCGACCGGCCACAGGGTGAGGTCGGCGAGCGCGCCCGGGCGCAGGCTGCCGCGCTCGGCGCTCTCGTCGGTCAGCCGGGCGGCGGCGACGGTGTGCAGCGCGATCGCCTCGGCCCGCCCGATCGCGTGCTCGGCGCCGACCACCCCGGCCGTGGTGCCGCGGGTCGTCATGCCCCACACCGACACCATCGCGCCGTACGGGCCGACCGGGAAGTCCGAGCCGGCGGAGAGCTGCGCTCCCTCGTCCAGCCACTCGCGCAGCGGGAACAGTGCGGCGGTGCGCTCCTCGCCCCAGGCGCGCTGCTGGGTGAGCGCGCCGTCGTGCAGCAGCGGGTGCTGCACCGTCACCGGGATGCCGAGCGCGATCGCCCGGGCCCGCTGGGCGGCCCGGGCCAGCCCGCCGTGCTCGACCACGAGCGTGCCCGGCGGCAGGCCGGGGCGGCCCTTCAGCACCTGCTCGAAGACGTCCAGCAGCACGCGCAGCCCGCGGTCGCCCCAGGCGTGCACGCCCACCCGCCAGCCGCGCTCGACCACCCGGTCCACCGCGGCGAGCAGCTCCTCCGGTTCCCAGAGCAGCCGCCCGTGGTAGCAGGGCTGCCCCTGGTACGGCTCCTCCAGCGCGCCCGCCTCGAAACCGCCGTCGATGCCGAACTTGACGCCCCACAGCCGCAGTCGGGAGTCGTCCCGGCCGTCCGCGCGCCACTGGTCCATCCGGTCCAGCAGGGCGTCCACCTGCTCGGGCGTGCGCGCCGCGAAGCCGGAGACCAGGGCCCGGACCCGGACGGCGAGCGCGCCCTCGGTCCGGGCCGCGTCCAGCACGTCGAGGTCCTCGGCCGGGACGAGGCAGTCGCGCACGGTGCCGATCCCGGTGGCGGCGTAGTCGGCGGAGGCCGCGCGCAGGCCCTCGATCCGCTCGGCGAGCGTGGGGCGCGGCAGCACCCGCTCGACCAGCTCGGTCGCCCGGTTGATCAGCCGGCCGGTCAGCCGCCCGCGCTCGTCGCGTTCGATCACGCCGCCGGACGGCGCCTCGGTGGCCTCGTCGATCCCGGCCAGCCGCAGGGCGGCCGAGTTGAGCACCATGTTGTACGCGCCGCGGCGCACCAGCACCGGGTGGTCCGGGGCGGCGCCGTCCAGTTCCTCCGTGGTCGGCATCCGCTGCTCGGCGAGCAGCACCTCCTGCCAGTTGACCGTGGTGAGGATCCACTCCCCGGCCGGGGTGCGCGCGGCGCGCTCGCGGATCAGCTCCAGGAACCCGGTGAGGTCCCGGGCCCGGTGCACGGGGACGCCGTGGACGCTGTGCCCGGCCAGGATCAGATGGGTGTGGGTGTCGTCGAAGGCGGGCAGCACCGTGGCCGACGGGGCGTCCACCACCTCGGTGCCCGGCCCGACCAGGGCGTCCAGGCCGTCGGGCTCGGCGGCGAGGGCGGTGATCCGGCCACCGGTGACGGCGACCGCCCGCTGCGGCGGCTCGCCCGGGGCGAGGGTGTGCACGGCGGCGGCGCGGATCAGCAGGTCGGCTGGGGTGGTCATGGCAGCTCCAGGGGGTGCGACAGTCCGGTGACCTTCTCGACGTACCGCAGGCTCGGTTCGGCGAGCCGCCCGTGCACCTCGGTGAACACCGCGCGGGCCGGGACGGCGTTCCAGCCGGCGGGCAGCAGCGGTTCGGGCAGCCCGGGGTCGAGGTACGGCAGCCGGCGCCACTGGGTGAGCATCGGCACGTAGTCCCGGAAGGCCTCGGCCGGGTCGGTCCGGCCCCGCCCGCGCAGCTCCTCGGCGATCGGGCGCCAGGCGCCGGTGAAGGCCGCGTACTGCGCCTCGATCGCCGGGAGGTCCCACCAACTCGCCACCGCCGTACGGAGGTCGGCGAAACCGGCGTACTCGGCGGAGAGGAAGAGGTGGACGTAGGCGCTCAGGCCCAGGCGTTCCAGCAGCCGGCGGGCGTCCGGCAGCAGTCGGGCGGGGGCCAGCCAGACGCCGGGGGCGGCGTTGCCGAAGCCGAGCCAGCTCAGCCGGGAGCGCAGCTGGTGGCGGTGGGCGCGTTCGGACTCGGGCACCGAGAAGACCGCCACCACCCAGCCGTCGGCGAGTTCGGCGGGCTCCAGGCTGTGGAAGATCCGGCGGTCGCCCTCGTCGAACACCGGGGCCATCGCGGGGGACAGCCGGTAGCCGGTGCCCGTGCGGCGCTCCTGGAGCAGAGTGCCGGCCTTCTTCAGCCGGGAGATCGCCGAGCGGACGGCCGGGGCGTCGACGTCCAGCTCGGCCATCAGCGCGATCAGATCGGCGATCGATATCCAGCCGCCGAGGCGGCGGACGAACTCGCCGTAGACGGTGTGGATCAGGGAGCTGGGCCGGGCGGTGCTCTCCGGCATGCGTGGGCCCTCCTCCCCGACGGCTGGTGGTGATCATAGCGGTGGGTGAGGGCGTGTCCCGTGGCCTTGTCGGATCAGGCCGCGGACCCGGCCAGGTTCCGCGGGACACGCCCTCAGGCGAAGGCGCCGGAGAGCAGGTGCCCGGCGCCGGGGGCGACGGCGGGCAGGCCGAGCGCCCGCAGCAGCTGGTGGGTGGTGCAGATCGCGGCCGAGACCACCGGCTTGCCGAGCTGTTGCTCGGCCTCCTCGACGGCGGCCAGCGAGGGCATCTGCACGCAGGCGGAGAGCACCACGGCGTCCGCCCCGGAGTGCGAGAGGCCCTTGGCGATCGCGGGCAGCCGGGCCGGGTCGTGGGCGGCCACGTCCAGGTTGTCGGCGATCTCCAGGGCGGCGTGGTCGATCACCTCGATGCCCTCCTCGGCGAGGTAGTCGACCACCGTCCGGGCCAGCGGCCGCAGGTACGGGGTGACCATCGCGACCTTCTTCGCGCCGAGCGTCCGCAGGCCGGTGACCAGCGCCCCGGCGCTGGTCACCACGGGCGCGGGCGCTCCGTTCTCGACCGTGCGGCGGTGCAGCCGCTGTTCCGCCTCACGGTGGTAGCCCGGACCGGTGGCCATCACCGCGACCAGGCAGGCGTAGCCGATCACGTCGACCCGGGCGTCCGAGAGCTCGGCGGCGCAGCGGTCGGACTCGCCGTCCATGGCGCGCAGCTGCTCGGGGGTGACCCTGGTCATCCGCATCCGGCTGGAGTGGAAGGTGAACCGTTCGGGGGCGACCGCCTCGCGGGCCCGCAGCAGGGCGGGGACCTCGGTCTCCATGGTGACGTTGGAGCTCGGGACGATCTGGCCGATCCGGTAGGTGGTCATCTGCGCCGGACTCCTCTCAGCGGGCGTCGATCACGGGATTGGCGAGGGTGCCGATCCGCTCGATGGTGGCCTCGACCAGGTCGCCGGGCTGCAGGAACTGCGGCGGGACCATCCCGGCGCCCACCCCGGAGGGGGAGCCGGTGGCGATCACGTCCCCGGGCTCCAGGGTCATGCCGGCGGAGACGTCGGCGATCAGCCGGGCGATGCCGAACAGCATGTGGCGGGTGTTGGAGTTCTGCCGCAGCTCGCCGTTGACCCGCAGCGAGAGGTCGAGCCGCTGCGGTTCGGGGATCTCGTCGGCGGTGACCACGACCGGGCCGAAGGGCGCGTAGCTGTCCTGGCCCTTGGAGAAGAACCACTGGCCGGAGCGGCGCTGGTCGCGGGCGCTGACGTCGTTGACGATGCTGTAGCCGAACACGTGCCGCCAGGCGTCCTGTTCGCTCACCCGGGAGGCGGGTTCGCCGATCACCACCGCGAGTTCGCACTCCCAGTCGAGCTGCTTGGTGAGGTCGGCGTTGTGCAGGATCGGCTGGCCGGGGCCGGTGACGGCGGTGGCGGGTTTGCCGAACAGCACCGGGCGGTCCGGGAGTTCGCGTTCGGTGTCCAGGCTGCGGTGCGACTCGTCCACGTGCTCCACGTAGTTGAGGCCGACGCCGACGATCTTTCCCGGGCGCAGCGGGGCCCGCAGCGAAACCTCGGCGAGCGGCCGGGTGGCCGGCGCCCCGCCGAGCAGTTGCCGGGCGGTGGCCAGGGCGGGCTCCCCGGCCCGGATCAGCTCCAGCAGGCTGTCCGGGAGTCGGGCTCCGGCGGCGGTGGCGAGGGCGCTCAGGTCGGCGACCCGGTCGGCGCCGATCCGGGCGCCCAGACGGGGGGTGTCGTCGCCGTCGGCGCAGTAGGTGAGCAGGTGCATCTCTGGACTCCTGTTACGGGGTGGTGGGCTGGTGCCCGTCGTGGTCCGGGTAGGACTCCTCGCGGTAGAGGCCGAGCGAGTGCATCACCGGGAAGTCGTTGAAGGAGAACAGGCAGGCGTCCTCGCCCTGGTCGAGGTTCGCGTGCTCGTGCCAGGCCCAGGACGGCACGACGAAGATGTCGCCCTGCTGCCACTCGAAGCGCTGCCCGGCGATCACCGAGACGCCGCGTCCCTTGGCGGCCGTGTAGACCACCGAGCCGGTGTGCCGGTGGGCCCGGGTGGCCTGGCCGGGGCGCAGCAGTTGCAGGTGGGCGGCCATGGTGGGCATCACCGGGCCGCCGGTGACCGGGTTGGTGTACTCCATGATCACGCCGTCGTACGGGGAGCCCTCGGTGGCGCGGGCGAGCCGGCACAGCGCGTGGTAGCTGGGCTCCCAGGGCCAGCCGAGCAGCGGCGAGTACGGGCGGGTCCACTTCTCGACGCCGTAGGGGAGCAGGTTGCCGCCGTAGCTGAGCAGGGAGGAATTCGCCACCGGGCCGGGGCGCTGGTGGAGCTCGGGGTGGACCTCGTAGAAGTTGGCGTCGAGGGTGTTGACCAGCGGGATGTCCAGGCCGTCCTGCCAGATCACCGGGTTGTCCTCGGCCTCGTTGCCGTGCTCGTGCCAGGTGTTGTCGGGGGTGATCGCGAAGTCGCGCGGGCCGACCTTGAGCTTCTGCCCGTCCACGACCGTCCAGGCGCCGGTGCCCTCGTGGACGAAGCGCAGCGCGGAGGCCTGGTGGCGGTGGGCGGTCATCGCCTCGCCCGGGCCCATGATCTGCAGGCCGGTGTACAACAGGCCGACGGCGGCGCTGAGTTCGCGCCGACCGGGGTTGACCAGCATCACCACCCGGCGGCCCGCGTCGTCGGCCTTCACCAGCGGCAGGGCCTTGCGGACCAGCGGGCGCAGGTCGGCGTAGCGCCAGAGCACCGGGACGGACTTCGGCTGCGGGTACCAGGGTTCGATCTCGTTCGCCACCGTCCACAGGGCGCCGGCCTCGTGCTTGGCCAACTCCTCGTAGTAGGCGCGCAGTTCGGGGCTGTCGTTGACGCGGGCACGGCCGATCCGGTCGTCGTCGTAGCTGCCGCCGTCGGTCATGTCTCCTCCTCGGTCACGTTGTCTCCACGGTCACGTCTGCTCGTCGGTCACGTCTGCTCGTCGGTCACGTCCGCTCGTCGGTCACGTTGTCTCCTGGGTCACGTCCGCTCGTCGGGCAGTACCAGGGGCCGCAGCGGGCGGTCGTCCACGTGCAGACGGAAGACGTCGAAGCGGTTGTAGTGGCCGACGATGTCGTGCATCTGCTTGGGCTGGATGCACCGGCCGAGGTCGATCTCGGCGTAGACGACGCCCTCCTCGTCGACCAGCGGTTCGGTGACCGCCCGGCCGTCCGGGCCGAAGATCCCGGAGAGCGCGCTGCGCGGGCGGGCGAGCTGCTTGCGCACCTGCTGGTCCTCGCCGGCGATCAGGTCCACCATCTCCGGCGAGATGGTGGAGCAGGAGACCACGGTGAACAGCTTGCCCTCGAAGCAGTGGGCGGCGGCGCGCAGCGCGATCGCCTCCGCCATGTCGTAGTCCTCGGGGGCCACCGGAAGGGCGATGTAGCTCGCGGCGTGCACGAGTTCGCCCTGCGCCAGCAGGGTGAAGCGGGCCAGGGTGTTGGTGTTCTCCCCGCAGGCGAGTGCGCCGAGCGGGCCGACAGCCGTGCGGTGCACCCGCAGCGAGCTGCCGTCGCCCTGGGTCCAGGTCAGCTTCTCGGCCCAGGTCGGCACCAACTTCCGGTGCACACCGATGAGTTCGCCGTCCGAGCCGATGATCAGCAGGGTGTTGTACAGCACCCCGAGGCTGTGCCGGCCGCGCTCGTTGACTCCGATCACCAGCACCACCCCGGCCTGCCGGGCGGCGGCGCGCAGGGTGTCGACGTACGGCCCGGGGACGTCCACGGCGGCTCGGTACAGCCGCTCGTACCAGGGCGAGCCCTGCACCGGGGTCATCGTCCAGTTCCAGTACGGGTAGCCGGGCACGAAGACTTCGGGGAAGACCACCAGTTCGGCGCCGTGCCGGGCCGCCTCCTGGATCAGGGCGACGGCCTTGTCCACGGTCGCGGCCGGGTCCAGGTAGACCGGGGCGGCCTGCACGGCGGCGGCGGTGAAGCGGGGCAGGTCCGGCATCGTCACTCCTCGGGCGGGGCGGTCGGCAGCCAGCGGCGGTGGACGGGCGGGGCGGGCTCGCGCAGCAGGTGCAGCCGCGGGGCGACCCGGTCCGCGCCGGGGCCGGGCGGCTTGCGGCGGCCGGCCAGCCAGGGTCCGGGCCAGTGGGCGCCCGGACCCGTGTAGTCCTGGTCGGCCGCGGCGTGCAGGGTCCAGAACGGGTCGTGCAGCTGGGCCCGGCCGATCGCGACCAGGTCGGCGCGGCCGGCCAGCAGGACGGAGTTGGCGTCGTCGTGGCCGGAGATCGCACCGACCGCGACCGTCGGCAGACCGGTGGCGGTACGGATCAGCTCGGCGAAGGGTGTCTGGTAGCCGCGCCCGTACGGCGGCCGCTGGTGCGCCACCACCTCGCCGGTGGAGACGTCCACGGCGTCCGCCCCGGCCTGGGCGAGGGCCTGGCAGATCGCCACCGCCGCGGTCTCGGTGGTGCCGCCGGGCGCCCAGTCGGCGGCCGAGATCCGCACCAGCAGCGGCCGCCCGGCGGGCCAGACGGCGCGCACGGCGGCCAGCACCTCCAGCGGGAACAGCAACCGGTGGGCGAGCGGGCCGCCGTAGTGGTCGGTGCGGTGGTTGGTGAGCGGGGAGAGGAAGGAGGAGAGCAGGTGCCCGTGGCCGAACTGCAGCTCCAGGACGTCGAACCCGGCTCGGGCTGCGCGCTCGGCAGAGGCGGCGAAGTCGGCCGCCACGGACTCAAGTTGGACGTGATTGGCCTCGTGCGGGGTCGGGCTTCCGGGGCCCCACGGCAGCGGTGAGGGGGCGAGCAGCGGCCAGCCCGCGGCGAGCGGGCGGCCGATGCCGTCCGGCCCGGGTGCGGCGGTGGCGCCCCGGCGGCCGGCGTGGGTGAGCTGGATGCCGACCGGGGTGTCGCTCACCGCGGCGACCGCGTGCCGGAGTTCGGTCCAGGCGGCCTCCTGGTGGTCGCTCCACAGCCCGGGGCAGCGGTCGGTGGCCCGGCCCTCGGGGCTGACGGCCGTCATCCCGGCGATCACCAGCCCGGCGCCGCCGAGCGCGTGGGCGGTCAGCTGGGCCCGGTCGAAGGCGCTGGGCAGCGCGTCGGGGGAGGTGAAGGTGGCGAGCGGCGGGACGACGATCCGGTTGCGCAGCTCCAGCGCGCCCAGCTTCAGCGGCCGGAACATCGGCGGCACCCCGGGCGAGCCGCCGACGGCGGTCTCCACGGCGGCCGTGAACTCCGGATCGCGGGCGCGCAGGTTTCCGTGGGTGACGCGGCGGCTGCGGGTGAGCAGGTTGAAGGCGAACTGGTCGATGCCCTGCCCGGTGCGGCGGCCGACCGTCTCGAACCACTCCAGACTGGCCTGCGCGGCCCGCTGGGTGGACTCCACCACCGGCCGCCGCTCGGCCTCGTAGGATGCCAACGCGGAGTCCAGGGAGGGCTGTTCGCTCAGCGCGGCGGCCAGGGCGAGGGCGTCCTCCAGGGCCAGCTTGGTACCCGAACCGATCGAGAAGTGCGCGGAGTGCGCGGCGTCGCCGAGCAGGACGAGGTTGCGGTGGCGCCAACTGGCGTTGCGCACCGTGGTGAAGCGGATCCACCGGGAGGCGTTGGGGATCAGCCGGTGGCCGTCCAGGTGCCCGGCGAGCAGCTCCGCGCAGCGCCGAACGCTCGCCGTGTCGCTCTCGCCGCGCGCCAACTCCCGTGCCGCGAAGGCCTCGAAGCCGGCGCGGCGCCAGGCGTCCTCGGCGATCTCGACGATGAAGGTCGAGCGGGTGGCGCTGTACGGGTAGGCGTGCACCTGGAGGGGGCCGAAGTCGAACTGCTCGACGATGAAGGTGAACGCCTCGAAGGCACGGTCGGTGGCGAGCCAGATGTAGCGGCAGTGCCGCTCGTCCAGCTCGGTGCGGAAGGCGTCCGGGTGGGCGGCCCGGGTGGCCGAGTGGATGCCGTCGGCGGCCACCACCAGGTCGTACTCCGAGGTGAGTCGATCGACCGGCGGGGCGGGCGTGCGGTAGCGCACGTCCACGGCCAGTTCGGCGCAGCGCTGTTGCAGGACGGCGCGCAGCCGGTTGCGGTCGAGGGCGGCGAAGCCGTGGCCGCCGCTGGTGCGGACCTGGCCGGCGTAGCGGATGTCGATGTCGCTCCAGCGGGCGAACTCGGCGCTGATCGCGGCGAAGACCTGCGGGTCGGCCCGGGCGATGCCGTCCAGGGTCTCGTCGGAGAAGACCACGCCGAAGCCGAACTCGTGCTCCCGGGCGTCGCGTTCGTACACCGTGATCTCGCGCTCGGGGGCCAGCTGCTTCGCCAGGGCGGCGAAGTAGAGCCCGCCCGGCCCGGCGCCGATCACCGCGATGCGCTGTGCTCCGGCGGTCGTGTGCTTCGGGCCGGCGGTCGTGCGCTGCGGCGCCGTCATGCGACCACCTCCGGCTGCTGCGGCCCGGCCTCCGCGAGCGCCCGGCGGACCGGTGAGGGCCAGGGCTCGGCGCCCTCGGCCCGCGGTGCGGCGTGCACCACCGACATCCGGCCGCTGGCGGCCAGACCCGTCGGGCCGTGCACCTCGAAGGCGTAGTGCAGAGAGGAGCCGCCGACCCTGACCACCCGCAGCTCGGTGCGGACCACGTCCCCGAACCAGAGCCGCTCGCGGTAGTCGGCCTCGAAGTGCACGCGGGGGATCCGCCCGAACAGCTCGGCCAGCCCGAGCCTGCGCAGCAGCGCCGCCTCGGCGGCCTCGGCCCAGCGCTGCACGGCGGAGAAGTGGTAGTGCCCGGCGGCGTCGGTGTCCGACCACTCGACCCGGCGCTCGATGCTGATGGCGGCCGGGAGCGGGTGCCGCTGCCCGTTCCGGTTCACGTCCGGGTTCGGGGTCGCGTTCGCTCTCACGTCCGGGTTCACCTCCGGGTTCGCGTTCGGTCTCACGTCCGGGTTCACGTCCTGTTCCACCGCGGCCCTTCTGCGCAGCTCGGCGCGGAGCAGCTTGCCGGTCGAGGTGCGCGGCAGCTCGGGGACGAACTCGACGGCGCGCGGGTACTTGTACGGCGCGATGGTGCGTTTGACGTGCTCCTGGAGCTCCTTGACCGTCTCCGCGCCGGCCGAAGCGCCCTCGCGCAGCACCACGTAGGCCTTGACCACCGTGCCGCGCCGTTCGTCCGGGGCGGCCACCGCGGCGCAGTCGGCGACGGCCGGGTGGGCGGCGAGCGCCTGTTCCACCTCGGGGCCGGCGATGTTGTAGCCGGCCGAGACGATCATGTCGTCGTTGCGGGCCTGGTACCAGAAGTAGCCGTCGCGGTCGCGGAGGTAGGTGTCGCCGGTGAGGTTCCAGCCGTTGCGGACGTAGTCGAGCTGGCGCTCGTCGTCCAGGTAGCGGCAGCCCGTCGGGCCCTTGACCGCGAGCAGTCCGGGCTCGCCGTCCGGCACCGGGTTGCCCTGCCCGTCCAGTATCGCCGCCCGGTAGCCGGGGACGGGACGGCCGGTGGAGCCGGGGCGGATGTCGGCGTCGGCGGCCGAGATGAACACGTGCAGCAGCTCGGTGGCGCCGATGCCGTCGATCAGCCGTCGGCCGGTGGCGGCGCGGAAGGCCTCCCAGACGGCGGCGGGCAGCGGCTCACCGGCCGACACGCAGCGCCTCACGCCGGCCAGCCGGTCGGCCAGCCCGGCGGCCAGGATCGCCCGGTAGGCGGTCGGCGCGGTGAACAGCACGCTCACGCCGTGGCGTCGGACCAGTTCGGCGAGCTGCTCGGGGGTGGACTGCTCCAGCAGCAGGCTGGCGGCGCCCGCGCGCAGCGGGAAGACCAGCAGGCCGCCGAGGCCGAAGGTGAAGCCGAGCGGCGGGGTGCCGGTGAAGAGGTCGCCGGGGGTTGGGCGGAGCAGGTGGCGGGAGAAGGTGTCGGCGTTGGCCAGGACGTCGCGGTGGAAGTGCAGGGTGGCCTTGGGGCGGCCGGTGGTGCCGGAGGTGAAGGCGATCAGCGCGACGTCGTCGGCGGCGGTGGGCACGGCGGTGAAGCCGGGGCGCTGGGTGGCGCAGCGGGCGGTGAGGTCCTCGGGGCCGGGACCGCCGAAGGGGAGTATCCGCAGGTCGGGGGTGTGGGCCCGGTCGAGCTCGGTGAGGTAGCGGTGGTCGCACAGGGCGAGGGCGGGGCGGGCGATCCGGGCCAGTTCGGTCAGCTCGGACGCGCGCAGCAGCGGCATGGTGGTGACCACCACCCCGCCGGCCTTCAGCACGCCGAGCCAGCAGGCAGCCAGCCAGGGAGTGTTGGGGCCGCGCAGCAGGACGCGGTTGCCGGTGGCCAGGCCCAGTTCCTCGGTGAGCAGGCGGGCGATCCGGTCGGCGTGGTCGCGCAGTTCGCCGTAACTCCACCGGTCGGTGGGGGTGAGCAGGCAGCGGCGGTCGGGTCCGAAGCGGGCGATGGTGTCGTCGAGTAGGGCGGACGCGCAGTTCAGGCGGTCGGAGTAGGCCAACTCCGGAAGTTCGAAGAGGAGTTCGGGCCACTGCTCGAAGGGTGGGAGATGGTCGCGGCAGAACGTGTCCACATGTGCCGAGGGGGAGAGCTCCATGGGCGGGCACCTCATCGTGCGAGCGGGAGTGAAGCCAGTATGGCGCTCCCGTGACGCCAGTCAAGAGAGCGATACACGCATTCGGGCGACCGGGGAGTGCGGTGCGCCGGGCCCAACGGAACGCCCCGCGGGCCGGTGGGGCCTGCGGGGCGGGCGAGGGGGCTCGCGCGGGGCTCAGCCCGCGGTGCCGTGGAGGACGGCGTCCGGCGTGCGGCCCTCTTCGGCCTGCTGGGCGCGCTCGGCGAGCAGCCGGGCGAACGGGGTGAGCCCGGGCAGTGCGACCGCTGCCCCCGGGCCCGAGGAGTGCACGTACAGCAGCGTCGAGTCGACCCGGACCAGCACCTCCGCCATCGACTCGCCCCGGGTACGGGCGGCGCTCTGTTCGCCGACCGACGGGACGGCCGCCGCGGTGGCGTCGCCCCGGGCGCCGAGGAGGTCGAGCCTGGTGCCGAAGGCCTTGCCGGCCGCCTCGGCGGAGGCGAAGGTGACCACGCCGAACTGCACCGACGGGAGCGGAGCGGCGCCGAACGTCGCGGTGGCGTAGGCGAGTTGCTGGTCGCAGGCATCAGGGAGCAGACAGGGCACGTCCGGCCCGCTGCCGGTCCCGGACCGCGGCCCGCTCTCCACCTGCCAGCCGACCGGCATCGCCGTCAGGTCGGGCAGCACGCCCTGCGCCTGCGCGGGGTCACGGATGGTCCGTGCGGAGTGGGCGAAATCCGGCCCGTTGGGCCGCAGCAGCGGGCGTGAGCCGAGGTGGATCCCGAGCGCGACCAGCGCGGCGATCAGGACCAGGGCCAGGGTGACGATGACGGCGGTGTTGCCGCGTCGGGCGGCGAGGGCCCGGGCGCCGGCGTCAGCGGCCGGGTCGACCCTCAGCCGGACGGTGGAGGAGTCCGTGGGCTCGATCCTCAGCTGGACGGTGGACCGCTCTTCGGGGTCGACCCGCAGCTGGACGGTGGTCCGGCCGGGCTCCGGGCCCGTCCGCAGCTGGACGGTGGTCGGGTCTGCCTGCCCGCCGAGCTCGGTGGTGGTCAGGTACTGCGTGAAACCCGGGTCGGTGGCCAGCAGTCGTGCGACGGCCGACGTCAGACCGGCCCGCGCCCGGGGATCGTCCGGGGCCGCCTCGACCGCCGCCATGGCCCGCGCGCCTTCTGGCATCAGCCGCAGCCGGGCCCGTACCACCTCGGCCACCGCCTGCCCCGGCCCGGCCGTGCCCCGAGCCAGCCGTACCAGCGCCCCCGCCACGCGCGGTTCCAGCTCCCGGCCGTCCCCCATGGCAACTCCCCCCGCCGCATGAGTCCTTGCCCCCAGGCTCCCGGACCGGCGGCCGCGACACACCCCCGCCGGACCGAACGGAGACGGAACTGCAACCGGCTGCGGACAGCGGCGGAGCCCGGCGGAGACCAGGTGCCCCACGGGCTCCACCCGTCACCGGGAGGCCAGCTCCACGATCACTGCCACCGGCAGGACGGGGTTGGCGGCCGCCGCGGCGGTGCGGGGGGCCGGGGAGGCCAGACAGGCGGCGGATCAGCCGTTCGTCGATCCCCGGGTTCCGCGCGAGGTTGGAGCGGACCCAGGGGAACTCGTCCCCGGCGAGCCGGTGACAGGCCTCGGCGGGCAGCCCGGGGTGGGTGGCGAGCGACTGCCGGACCAGCGTGTGGTCGCCCACCAGCCGGGCGGCGTCCGGTTGGCCGATTCGAACGCCACCTCCTCCGGTCGGGCGAGGCCCGGGCAGCGGAGCGGCGGGTACGGCAGGCTCAGCAGGTAGCCGCGGAGGACGCCCTGCTGCTCCAGCACGTAGCAGGTGTCCGGTGAGCTGCGGGCCCGGGACTGCAGCGCCTCCC
Organism: Kitasatospora sp. NPDC017646; assembly: GCF_044329365.1. Lineage (NCBI taxonomy): Bacteria > Bacillati > Actinomycetota > Actinomycetes > Kitasatosporales > Streptomycetaceae > Kitasatospora > Kitasatospora sp. NPDC017646. Next base: position 96,225 of record NZ_JBIRJC010000009.1, read on the forward strand.
GGCCCTCCGACAGGCCGTCGGCGGCGTAGGCGTCGTGTTCCAGTGCGACCACGGCGTCCCAGTCGTCGTCACCCAGCAGCCGGATCCGCAGGCGCTCGCTCACCGGGTCGGCACCGCCGTACCGGTTCCGAGGTCGTCCGTGCCGGCGCCGAGGCCCTCCGCGCGGGCGGCGGCCACCATCGCCGGCCAGGCCTCCACGAGCACGGCCCACCGCCGGGCGTCCTCGTCCGCCTCGTCGAGGAGCTGCTGCCGCCGCCCGGCCATCACGTCCGCGAGCTCGGCGTACTTGCCGCCCAGCTTGCGGTAGGAGCGGTCCAGGACGTCCAGGCAGTGCTCGTCCCCGGCCCTGTCCCACTCGACGCTGCCCCGCACCAGGTCGAGGACCGGCTCGACCCGCAGCCCGCGCCGCTCGTCCAGCAGATCGCGGCCGAGGTCGATCATCCCTCCGTAGACCGGGGTACAGGTACAGCATCGAGAGCAGGAACTTGACGAACCGCAGCTGGTAGGAGACGAATCCGGCGCCGGTGCGGCGCTCGGGCGTGTAGTGGTTGACGATGTGGCGGTTGTGGACGACGCCGGGCAGCCGGGAGTGGAGCAGGGCGTGCGGCAGGGCGTGGTCGCTGCCGATGGTCTCGGTCGAGGGCAGCAGCGGCAGCACCTCGTAGGCCCGGTGCGAGGCAGACTCTCTGCACGGTTCTGGCTCTCCGCCGGATCATCAGGATCGTTGTCCCAAAGGGATGTTGGGCGCTTCGAGCGCACCGCCGTGGACTAGACCACTTTCGAAGTCAACGATTGACAGGGTGGCTGCGAGGAGGTGGAATGTGCTTCCGTCCGGCGGTCTCCGGGGGTCACGCGGTGCGCGTCCCGGTCCGCATACGCGGACGAATTCCCTCCGCTGATCCGAACGGCCGTGCGGTCCTGGGTGGTTCAGTGCCGTTGATTGCGCCGTCGGGGTCAATTCCCGACGTGAACCTGCCGATAATGGTGATGACGCCATGACGCCATGACGCCGTTCGGAGGAGTCATCATGCCCGAACTGTGGCTGCCCGGTGCCGAGATCCACGACCTCGGCGACCACGCGCCGACCGACCACCAGTATCCGCCCAAGGCCATCGCCCACATCACCTGGGACCGAAACGCCACCGCTGACGCACCGCAGGACTGGTGCTCCTACGAGGACCTGGTCGGGTACTTCACCGGCGCGGGTGCCGGCGACGCCCCGCACCTGGTCTGGGACCCGTTCAGCGGACGCGTCGCACAGTTGTTCCCCGCCGACTCCCGCTCGAAGAGCCTGCTCAGCCCCTCCCAGAGTCCGACCCGCACCAACCGGGCCGGGCAGGTGGTGATCCAGATCGAAGCGGTCTTCTTCCCCTACTGCCGCTACCAGGGCACCGTCTACCCGCGGCTGGTCGACACCCCGTGCGCGGGCTGGAGCCGGATCCACGACTGGGTCTCCTCCTGGGGCGTGCCCGACACGTGGCCGATGGGGCGGCCGACCGACTTCTCCGAACACCGCGACGAGCACGTGTGGGAGACCCGCGGCGGCTGGTACGCGCACGCCCACGTGCCGTACAACGACCACGTCGATCCCGGTTCCTGGCCCGCCCTCGGCAGCGGCTCCGGCTCGTCGTCCCCGCCCCCGACCGGGGAGCCCGTCCCGGCCCGGTACCAGGTCACCATCAACGGCCTGGCGTACGGCTACGGCGCCCAGGGCTACCAGGTGACCGCCGTCGGCCGGGCGCTGGTCGCGGGGGGCTTCGGTGCCCACTACCACTCCGGGCCCGGGCCGAACTGGACGGACGCGGACACCGAGAACTACGCGGACTACCAGGCGAGTCTGGGCTACTCCGGGCAGGCGGCGGACGGCGTGCCCGGCGAGGGGTCGCTGCGGCGGCTGCTCGGCTACCTGCCCGGGCCCCGCACGGTCTCGCTCGCCCACGTCGTCGCGGCGGCGCGCAGCGACCCTGGGGCCGAGCAGGGGCACCGGACGTACGGGGCCGAGGTGGCGATCGTCGAACAGGCGCTGGCGGACGAGGGGTTGCTCGAACAGCGGTGGGTGGACGGCTCGTACGGCAGCCTCACGGTCACGGCGTACGCGGGCTGGCAGCGGCGGTGCGGGTACACGGCGGGGGCCGCGGACGGGATCCCCGGGCGGGACTCGCTGCACCGGCTGGGCACGGCGCAGGGGTTCGCGGTGACGGACTGACCGGGGGGAGGGGTTGGGGTACTCCCGGGGGAGTGCGTCGGGCGCGAGTACGCGCGGGGCGTGTACTCGCCCGGGAGTACGTGAGGTTACTTCCGCTGTCAGATGACCGATGAGGGACGGGCGGGGGAGTCTGGGCGCGTCGTCGTGAGCCCGACTCGAAGGAGGTACCCGTGCGCTCGTCCAGTCCGTCCAGTCCGTCCAGTCCGGCCACCGGGGCCGTCGCGGTGCCCGGGGCGGTCCCCGGCGCGGGTCGGCGGTCCGTAGGCCGCCGCCTGTCGCCGGGGGCGCGCAAGCGCCTGATGGTCCTGCACGTCGTCGTCTCGGTCAGCTGGCTGGCGCTGATGCTCTGCCTGCTCACCCTGGCGGTGACGGCCCTGACCGCCGACGACGGCGACCGGCTGAGAACGGCCTACCGGGCGATGGGCATGCTCGGCGACACGCTGGTCCTGCCGCTGAGCCTGCTCACCTTCGTGAGCGGGGTGGCGCTGGGGCTCGGGACGACTTGGGGCCTGTTCCGGTACTACTGGGTGAGCGCCAAGTTCTGGCTGACGCTCGGGGCGGTGGCCGCCTCGGTCTTCGCCCTCACCGCCCGGCTGCACGATGCCGTCCGCGTCGCGGACGCGCACCCGACCGGGCCGATCCCGGTCGCGGACCTCGGGTTCATCCGGTACAACACGGTGATCGTCCCGGCCGTCGCGCTCTCGCTCTACCTTTTCAACGTCATCCTGTCGGTGTACAAGCCCTGGGGCCGTCGCAAGGCCGTCGGCCGTCGACCGGGCCGAATACCCACCGCTGGGCGATGACGGCGCTCCGGGCGGTCCTGGCGGCGCCGGCCCCGGGAATGCCAACGCGGCAGGGGGGTGTTGTCCACCCACGTGACCAGCGCTACGCCCACGACCAGGCTCTCCGTCCTCGACCGCTCCCGGACCAGACGGGGTGAGGAGCCGGCCCAGGCGCTGCGGAACACGGTGGCCGTCGCCCGGGAGGTGGAGCGGCTGGGCTACCACCGCTTCTGGGTCTCCGAGCACCACGGCGTGCCCGGGGTGGCCGGATCGGCACCGACTGTGCTCGCCGCGGCGGTCGCGGCGGCCACCACCCGGATCCGGGTCGGCACCGGCGGAGTGATGCTGCCCAACCACCGCCCCATGGTGGTGGCGGAGCAGTTCGGGGTGCTGGCGGCGTTGTTCCCGGGCCGGATCGACATGGGCCTCGGCCGCTCGGTGGGCTTCACCGACGGCGTCCGGCGGGCGCTCGGGCGCGAGAAGGACGCCGCGGACGACTTCGGCGGGCAGCTGGCCGAGCTGCTCGGTTACTTCGACGGCTCGCAGCAGGTGCACCGCGACGTCCACGCCCGCCCGGCCGAGGGTCTGCACGTGCCGGCCTTCGTCCTGGCCACCGGTGCCGGCGCCGACCTCGCCGCCGAGGCCGGGCTGCCGCTGGTCATCGCCGCCGCGCGCGGGGAGGAACGGATGCTCGCCGCGATCGAGAGCTACCGCAGCCGCTTCCGTCCCTCGGCGCAGGCCGCCGAGCCGTACGTGGTGGTCTCGGGCACGGTCGCGGTGGCCGAGACCGAGGAACGGGCACGAGACCTGCTCGTCCCTGAGGCCTGGGCCGGCGCGTACTCCCGCACCCACGGGGAATTCCCGCCGCTGGCCCCGACCGCCGAGGTCCGGGCACGGGCGATGAGCGAGCGCGAGCGGGCCGCGTTCGAGCAGTCGCTCAAGGGCCACATCGCGGGCACTCCGGAGCAGACCGCCGCCGGGCTGGCCGCCCTGGTGGAGCGCAGCGGCGCCGACGAGTTCCTGGTCGCGACCAGCACCTACGACCGCACGGCGCTGCTCGACTCCTACCGGCTGCTCGCCGAGGCCGTCGGCCAGGTCTGAGGGAATCCGGGGCGGTGTCCGGAGGGGCGCCCAAACGGGTGCCCCGATGAGTGCCCGGCGCGGCGAACCGGAGCCGTGCCCGCAGGTGACCCGGAACCGATTTCTGACCAGGTGTGATGACCTGCTAGTGTTCTTCACGTCGAGGGGAAATGATCTTCCGAAGCGGAGATTCCTCGAACACGCGTCAGCGGTGCTACCAGAGCACGTCCCACTTTCAGTGGGAAGAGTCCGTGCAACCCGGGCCTGGCGCTCCACCCGAAGGGGCCCGTTCCGTCCAGCGGAACGGGCCCCTTCGTCATGTCCGCCCGCCGAGCCGCCGACGGATCCGGCCTCTTATCGCACTTTCGGCATCGAAACCCCGGGTCGCATGTCGGTATCGGCCAAGGTCCCGCACCAGGTAGCCGAGGGGCGGCGCTCCGTGACGGTGGACCGGCCAGGGACTTTGCCGCCCCGGCAAGCTTGACGGCCCGTCACACCTTGGCCGGAACTCGCTGGATCTGGTGTGAATATGCCATTGGAATGTTCGTCATACGGAATCCGGCAGTAGCCTTCCGTGTCGAACCTGCCACTGCTGGTGGCGACCTGGCCGGAGGCGCGCTGCGCCCGGCCGCCCAGACCCCCTCGAAGGAGCCGGTGTGCCGGGTATCGACGAATGCCTCTCCGGAGCGATGGCGATCGCCGGAGCCCGCTCGGCGAGCCTGGTCGACTGGAGCAGCGGACTCGCCCTCGGCAGCCTCGGCGACAGTCCGGTCGGTGAGCACGAGACCGCCGCCGCCGAGGCAACCGACCTGGTGCGTGCGGCCGTTGAGAGCCAGACCTTCACCGTAGCGGAGGACCGGCACTCCCCGCTGGAGGACATCATCGTCACCGCCGGCCGCAGCTACCACCTGATCCGTTTCATCGACACCGCCTTCGACAGCCGGCTCGTGCTGCACCTCTGGCTCGACCGCGAGTCGGGCAACCTCGCCGTCGCCCGCTTCCGCCTCCAGGCCCTGGCCGAGGACCTGGTGCTCGGGTGAGCACCGGGCCCGCACCGACCACCGCATTCCGGCCAGCCGACTGCGCGGACACCTCGCCAAGGGCCCGCCGGGAGACCCGGCGCCGGACCGACGGGCGGTGGCCCGCATGACCGCCGCCCCGCCCCTGGCGGAACCGACTGGCCGCGCCGAGCCCGCCGCGCCGAGGAATCCCGGCGAGGTCGTCGCCCTGCTCGCCGCCCGCCGCGCCACCGGCGCCCTGCACGGGCCGCTGGGCATCCTGCACCTGGTCGACGGCCAGGTGGCCGCCGCCGAGTCCCCCCGCGCGCCCGGCCTGGCGGACCTGCTCACCGGCTGCGGTCGGATCACGCCCGAGGACTGGGCCGAGCTCCTGCACCGCCACGGCCCGCAGGGGCGGGTCGGCGAGGCGTTGGCCGAACGGCAGCTGATCACCCGCGGAGAACTCGAACTCGGCCATCTGGGAACGCTGTTCGACGCCGCCTACTTCGTCCTCGCCGACCGGTCCGGCGGTACGTGGCGGTTCGAGTCCGACGCTCGGCACTGGCTCGGGCCGGTGGCGCTGGTCGATCCGGCGCGGCTGGGCCGCGAGGTCGAGCGCCGACGCAGACTCCTCGACGGGATCTGGCCCTGGCCGCAGCTCGACACCGCACCCGTCCGTCCGGTCGAGCACAACCGTCGCCCCTCGCACCGCCCGCCGGGCCGCCGCCGGCGCGAACTGCTCGACCACGCCGACGGCCGAAGAACCCCGGCGGACCTTGCCCGGCTGCTCGGCCGCTCCGGCTTCGGTGTGACGGCGGACGTCCGCCGCCTGGCCGCGGCCGGTCTGCTCGACGCCCCGCGGCACGCGGCGCCGACCGCCACGCCCGCGGCCGCGGGCCCGGGACGACCGGACGGCGGCCTGCACCGCAGGGTCCCCGGCGCCACCCTCCGCAGCACCCCGGCCACCGGCCCCGCGGCAACCGGGTTCGCCGCCCCTGCCGCCGCCGGCCCCGCCCCCGCCGGCCCCGATCGCCCGCCCGCCACGGCAGCGGCCCACCCGCTGACCGTCCCCGACCCGGACATCGCCCTGCTGACCCGGGTCCGAGACCTTCTGGAGGCCCGACTTTGAGCCACTCCCCGCCCGCGACCCCGCCGTACCGGCCATGAGGCGGGCGCTCAAGCAGCGTGTCGGAAGGAGACAACTGATCGCCTTGGAGACCGAGCTGCTCGCCGAACTCCGCGCCGTCAAACGTCGCGTCCCGCACCTCGCGGGCGGCCTGGTGGCCAGCGTGGACGGCCTGCTGGTCGCGCACGACACCCACGGGGCCGAGCCCTCGGGCCTGGCCGCGATGACGGCGGCCTCGCTCTCGCTCGCCCAGCGGCTCGCCGACACCACCGGCCAGGGCGAGTTCCGTGAGTCGGTGGTGCGCGGCGAGCACGGTTACGTCGCCACCTACGCGGCCGGCGGCAGCTGCGTGCTGACCCTGCTGGCGCACCCGGACGTGAACGTCGGCCGGCTCCACCTGGAGGCCCGCCGCTGTGCCCGGCGCATCGCCGAGCTGCTCAACGACGCCCTGACGCCCAAGGATCCGCGCGAACCGGGCTGACCGGCCCTGACCGAACGCCCCTGACCGACCGGCCCTGACCGAACGCCCCTGACCGAACGCCCCGACCAACCCATCGACAACTCGGAACAAAACCACAGGAGTTGAAAGAATGACCGACGCAGCAGGCGCACTCAAGCAGGCCATGACCTCCATCGAGGGCGCCATCGGCGCGGCCCTGGTGGACTACAACAGCGGCATGGCGCTCGCCACCCTCGACGGCCCCGGCGGCCTGGACCTCAACGTGGCCGCGGCCGGGAACACCGACGTGGTGCGCGCCAAGATGCGGACCATGGACATGCTCGGCCTACAGGACGGCATCGAGGACATCCTGATCACGCTGTCCAGCCAGTACCACCTGATCCGCCCGCTCGCCGGCCGCACCGGCAAGGGCCTGTTCCTCTACCTCGCGCTGGACAAGGGCCGCGCCAACCTGGCGATGGCCCGCCACCAGCTCACCAGGATCGAGGCCGACCTGGAGGTCTGACCGCCTACGGGCCGCGGACGAGGTCCCGGGCGAGGCCTCCCGGACGAGGCCCCGGCGGCGGCTCACGCCCCGCCGGGCTCCGTCCACCGGACCTCCCCGCCCGGCAGCCCCGCGCACACCGCCCCCTGGGCGGTCAGCACGCTCCACGGCGCGACCAGCGCGTGCGGGTGGACGGACAGCGCACCGCCCTCCGCGAAGCCCAGCTCCAGGCCGCCGGCCAGGGTGATCCGGGCGGCGTCGACGGTCCGCCCGACCAGCGCGAGCAGGGCGGGAGTCGGCCGGAAGGTCAGCGCCGGGAAGAAGTGCTGGACCTCCTTCGGCGTGGCGAAGGAGGGTGTCGCGAAGCGGAACTCGTGCGTCACATGCACGGTCACCGGTCCGTCGAGCCGCAGGTCGAGCCGGCTCCCGCCGCTGACCGCCTCGACCCGCCGCCCGGTCAGCACCTCAGTGATCGCGTTCTGCATGCCCCCAGTGTTCACCGGCCGGACGGTACCCAACCGCCTGCCCGCCCACCAGCTCGGCCGGCCCGACCGACCGCTCCCGGGCGGCCAGCGCGGCCGCCACCCGGTCCCAGGAGGGCCCGGGCAGCAGCGCCCGCGCCTCGGCGGGCTCGCAGAGCCGCCACTCCACCAGCTCCTGTTCCTGCAGCACGATCGAGCCGAGCAGTTCGTCCGTCACCGTGCCGCCGTCGTAGAGGTACACCAGGACGGCGGTGTCCCGGCCCGTCGCCGGATTCGCGCCGGGGTCGGCCGCCGCCCCCGGCTGCCAGTCCAGCGCCAGCAGCCGTCCGGGTTCCACCGCCCAGCCCAGCTCCTCGCGGATCTCCCGCCGGGCCGCCGTCCGGGGCGTCTCCCGGGCAGCCTCGACCCCGCCGCCCGGCAGCGTCCAGTACTGATCGTCCGGCCCGGACCACGGCCGCAGCCGCACCAGCAGCACCCTCCCGTCGGAGTCCGTGAACAGGGCCCGTGCCTTTGCCCGGATCCGAGGCCGGGTGGCGTAGTAGGTGTCACGGTCCATGGGCGGATCCGCCTGCGCCTGGGCCGGTCCCGTCCCGGGCGCTGTCCCCAGGCCCGGCGCGGCGGCCAGCCCGGTGTACTCGGGCATCGGTCCGTCGGCGGGCAGCTCCCGCAGGGTGTGCCCGACCGGCCGGCTGTCCTCCAGCTCCAGCGGTCCGGCCGCCCGCGGCGCCCGCAGACAGGCCGTCACCCGGCGGGACAGCCGGGGCGGCAGGGCATGGGCCGCCTCCTCCGTCGTCAGCCACACCCACCCGCCGACCTCCGCCGCGTCCGGCCGGATCGCCGCCACCTGCTCCGCCGTCAGCGGCTCACCCCAGTACAGGTACGCCACGATCGGCGGACGGCTCGGGGACAGCGCCCAGTCGACGCACGCCAACGGCCCCAGCCGCGGCGTGAACCCCAGCTCCTCGGCGATCTCCCGCACCGCGGTCTCCCGCGGCGAACGGTCGGCCGGCTCCCACCCGCCACCCGGGATCGCCACCGGATGCTTCCGGTCGTACGGCAGCCGCACCACCAGCACCCGCCCCTGCCCGTCCGGGAACAGCACTCCGGCCGCCGCCAGCACCGCCCGCCCCGCCCTGTCCGACGTCTCCACCCCGGCTCCTTCCACCACATCGCTCCCCGGGGACGACACCCCCGCGAACCCGATGGTTCCCGTCCGGCCCCCGCGCCGACCACCACCGGGGGGTGATGTGGCCGGCTCCGTCAGACACGCCCCGGCCGGGCACCGAGGATCCGCTCCCACAGCAGAGCGTCCCGCCAGCTCCCGTCGAGGAGGATCGAGGAGTGCGCGACGCCGTACGGACTGAACCCGTTGCGGCGCAGCACGCGCTGCGAGGGCAGGTTCTCCAGGCCGGTGGACGCCTCGGCGCGGTGCAGCCCGAGTTCGTCCGTCATCACCCGGAGGACGAGCCCGACCGCACGCCCGGCGTGCCCCTGGTTCTGGGCGGGGCGGGCGATCCAGTAGCCGACGGAGCCGCGGCGCAGGTGCGGCTGCGGCAGGATGCCTCCGACGGTGACCTGCCCGATCACCTGGTCGTCGGCGAGGACGGCGCCCGGCCAGACCGTGCCGGCCCGGTATCCGGCCAGCAGCCCGTCGATCCGCTCCGCCTGGCCCCCCGGGGTGAAGAAGGCGGCCGGCTGGGCCGGTTCCCACGTCCGGAAGGCCTCGACGTCCCTGGCCCGGTGCCCGGCGATCGGTGCGGCGTCGGCGGGTTCGATCAGGCGGATGGTGGTGGTGCCGCTGCTGCGCACGGGCAGGTTCTCCTCGCGGTGGGTCGGCCGGGTCGGCGCAGCCTATGCGAGGATGCCCAGCGCTCGCGTGGCCCGGGCTCGCTGGCCCTCCCTCCCGACCGGCCGCCGAGCCGGGGGCGCCCGGCCGGAAGCCGTCAACCCAGCCCCGCCAGGGCCTGGGCCGTCGCCCGGGCCATCTGTTCGTCGTGCCGCCCGCTGGAGCCGCGCAGCCGGGCGGTGCCCTCGGCGGCCGCCAGGGCGAGCAGGCCCGGCAGCAGGTCGGTGCTGCGGGCAGCGACCCAGCGGGTGCCCTGAGTGGCCATCCACCACAGGTCGGCGGCCAGGCCCGGTGGGGGTTCGGCGGGCTCGGCGACGGGTGGCGGGCCCAGGGGGTGGCCGGCCGCGGTGAGCAGCTCGTGGAAGCGGCGGGCGATCAGATGGTGGCCCTGGGCGCTCGGGTGGAGGCGGTCGACGCTCAGCAGTCCGCGCTGGGTGCACCAGGGCAGTTCGGCGATGTGGAGGTGGATCGCCCGGTGCCGAACGGTGAGGGCGTGCACCACGGTGTTGACCGCCCGCATCCGCCGGGCCAGTGGCCGGGCGAGCGGTGCGGGGAGCCGGAGCAGCGTGCCGGGGTCGGGCAGGCAGGCGGTCAGCAAGACGGCGCCGCAGCGGGAGAGTTCGCCCAGGGTGGCGTCCAGCTCCAGGGCGGTGCGCCGGATGTCGAACCCGGTCCGCAGGGTGTCGTTGCCGCCGACCAGGACCGCCGCCAGCTGGGGCCGCCGGGCCAGCGCCGCCGGAAGCTGACGCGTTGCCAGATCCACGGTGAGGGCTCCGCTGTACGCCAGGTTGGTGAACTCGACCGCTCGTCCCTCGGCCGCCCGCCCCTCGGGTGCCAACGACCGGGCGAGGACGGCGGCCCAGCCGCGCCACCGCGCGGCGACCTGGTCCCCGACCCCCTCCGTCAGTGAGTCCCCGAGCGCGACGAAGCGCAGCAGTTCGCCGGCCGCCGGCCGGTCCTCCGCCGACCGGTCAGGCCCGGCGTCCAGCAGGCTCATCCCCGTCCCCCTCCGCCCCGGCCGGGTCCCGTACCGCCACTGCCGCGCCGGAGTTCCGCACCCCGTGCGCGACCAGGAAGGCCTCCACCGCCGCCGGCCAGCCGTACCGTTCGGCCTGTGCCCGGGCGGCCGCCCGCCGCGCCTCCTCCGGCCGGGCCAGCAACTGCCGGACGGCGCCGGCGAATCCGGCACCGGTGTCGACGGCCGCCACCCCGGCGCTGCCGATCAGTCCGGGCAGCGCGGAGGAGCGGCTGACCACGACCGGGGTGCCGCAGGCCAGCGCCTCCATCGCGGCCAGCCCGAAGGTCTCCACCGGTCCGGGCGCCAGCACCACGTCCGCGCTGCCCAGCAGTCCGGCCAGTTCCGCGCGCCCGTCGAGGTGCCCGAGGAAGCGCACCGGCAGTCGCAGCCGCGCGGCCCGGGCGGCCAGCCGCTCCCGCAGCGGGCCGGTCCCGGCCACCACCAGGACGGCGGGCAGCCCGCGCGCCCGCAGTCGGGTCAGCGCCTCGACGGCGCGCTCGGGCCGCTTCTCCGCGGAGAGGCGGGAGCAGAGGACGAGCAGGACGTCCTCGGGCGCCGCGTACCGGGCCCGCCGCACCGCCCGGGCGGCGGCCGGCAGCGGCCGCATCGCCGCCAGGTCCACCCCGAGCGGGGCCCGGACCAGGTTGGGCACGCCGATCCGCCGGAACTCCGCGGCGGCCCAGTCGGTGGTGCACAGCACCGAGTCGTAGGCGCGGGCTGTGGCGGCGTTGAGCCGGTCGGCGGCCGCGGTGGCGAGCGGACCGGGTACGCCCCAGGTGCGCAGCACCCCGGTGGCGCTCTCGTGCGAGACCATCACCGAGCGGACGCCGTGCCGCCGGGCCCAGCCGCCGGTCCAGCGCAGGGTCGTACGGTCGGAGACCTCCAGTCGGTCGGGGCTGAGCCGGGTGAGTTCGGCGGCCACCGCCCGCCGGTCGGTGAGCAGCCGGTAGCCGCCTGTGGCGGGCAGCTCCGGGCCGGGCAGGGTGATCACCAGGCCCTGTTCGGTCTCCTCCTCCGAGCGCCGTTCACCGGGCACGATCAGCACCGGCCGGTGCCCGGCCGCCCGGTAGCCGGCGCCCAGGTGGCGCAGCGCGGTGCGCAGACCGCCGGAGACCGGGGTGACGAAGTTGGCGAGCCGCACGATCGTCAACGGCCCGGTACGGGACAGGGGGGTCATGCCGGCAGTTCCTCCGGCAGGACCGGTGCCACCGGCTCGGCCGGAGCCGCCCCCGGCGGAGGGAGGGGAACGGGCAGCCCCCGGTGCTCCGCCAGCACCTCGGCGTAGTGCCGCAGCAGCAGGTCCCCGACCGCTTCCCAGGTCCGGGCGGTCACCTCGGCCCGTCCGGCCTGCCCGTACCGTGCCCGCCGGTCCGGGTCGGCGGCCAGCTCGGCCACCGCCCGGGCCACCGCCGCGCCGTCCCGGGGTGGCACCAGCAGTCCGGTGCGGTGGTGGGCGACCAGGTCGAGCGGGCCGCCGGCCGCCGGACCGATCACCGGTACGCCGCTGGCCATCGCCTCCTGGATGGTCTGGCAGAAGGTCTCCAGCGGGCCGGTGTGCGCGAACACGTCCAGGGTGGCGAAACAGCGGGCCAGTTCCTCGCCGGTGCGGCGGCCGAGGAACACCGCGCCGGGCATCGAGGTCTTCAGCCCGGGCGCCGACAGCCCGTCCCCGACCACCACCACCCGCACCCCGGGCAGGGCGGAGGCGGCCGCCAGCAGGTCCACCCGCTTCTCGGGCGCCAGCCGTCCGACGTACCCGACCAGCACCTCCCCGCCCGGGGCGAGCGCCCGGTGCAGCGCCTCGTCGCGGTGGCGCGGGTGGAAGCGCACCGAGTCCACCCCGCGCGGCCACAGCTGCACCCGGGGCACCCCGTGGGCGGTCAGGTCCTGCGCGGCCGGAGTGGACGGCGCCAGGGTGCGGGCGGCGGCCCGGTGCACGGCCCGGATCCGCCGCCAGGCCGCGGCCTCCCCGAGGCCCCGCCCGGCCCGGTAGGCGTGGGCGTACCCGGCGAGGTCGGTCTGGTACACGGCGACGGCCGGCACCCCCAGCCGCGACGCGACCTGCATCCCGCGCGCACCGAGCACGAACGGGCTGGCCAGGTGGACGATGTCCGGCCGGTGCCCGGCGAGCGCGGCCGTCAGCTGCCGGCTCGGCAGTGCGATCCGCACCTGCGGGTATCCCGGTAGCGGCATCGAGGGGATGTGCACCACGGGGATCCGCTCCGCCTCGGTGCCGGCGCCGAAGGTCCGGGGCGGGCACTGGGCGCCCCGTGCTGGGGCGGGGGTGACGACGAGGGGCCGGTGGCCCCGGCGGACCAGGTGCTCGGCCGTCCGCAGCACGCTGTGGGCGACTCCGTTGACCTCGGGCGGGAAGGATTCGGTGACGATGGCGACGCGCATGCCTGTGTTGTGTCCGCGCCCGGCGTGCACCCGGCCAAAGGGATCTGTCGTACAGGCGAACGCGGGTCGGCGGTTTGGACCACCGACCCGCGTCTCAAGCGCTGTCCGAACCTCAGGCCGATCCGGCCGTCTCCTTGAGCTCCGCGTACGGTGCGAGCTTGCGGATCGACTCGATGCTCTTCAGGCAGTCGTCCCTGCTCTCCTGCGGGTCGCCGGTCACCACGACGGACCCGTTGCTCGCCTTGAGGCGGAACCGGTGCATCCCGCTCTCGTCCGTGTACAGCTCGAATTTCCCGGCCATGCCAGTAACAGCCTTTCGCTCGATGGCCCCCTGGCACCGCAACCTAGGCCCCGCCCCGGCGACCCGCCCGCCGACCGGGGCGTTCGGGTCAGGAGGCGCCCTCGGTCGACCCGGTACGGCGGCGCCCGGCGAGCCAGACGTAGACCAGGATCCCGGCGAACAGGAACAGCACGCCCTGGTAGACGGCCGCGTAGCCGGCGCCGGCCAGGAGCCAGAGGGAGAAGGCGAAGGCGCCGAGGCCGAGGACGGCGTCGCGCACCAGGTGGGCGCCGTTGACCTTGTCGGTGGCGCCGCGCACCAGCCAGTACAACTGGGCGGCGGTGGAGAGCAGGTAGGGCACCACCGCGGTGAAGGTGGTGACCAGCACCAGCGTGTCGAACGCGCCCTTGGCGCCGCTGGCGAAGTTGGCGATGGTCAGCACCGAGGCCAGGGCGACGCTGACGATCACGCCGAAGGTCGGCACGCCGCGCTTCTCCCTGCCGAAAGCGGCCGGGAACAGCCCGTCCCTGGCGGCCGCGTACGGTGCCTGGGCGGCCAGCAGGGTCCAGCCGTTGAGCGCGCCGGTCATCGAGATCAGTGCGGCGACGGCGATCACCGTCCCGCCCCAGGTGCCGCCGAACATCGCGTTCACGGCGTCCGAGAACGGCGCGCTGGAACTGATCAGCTTCTGGTGCGCGACGGTGCCGAACACGGCGAGTGTGCCCAGCAGGTAGACCACGGCGGCGCCGCTGGTGCCGAGCACGCTGGCCCGGCCGACGTTGCGCTCGGGGTCGCGGACCTGCCCGGCGCTCATCGCGGCCGACTCCACGCCCAGGTAGCTGAACAGCAGGATCGCCGCGGCGGCCGTCATGCCGCCCATCCAGCCCTGGCCGTTGCCGTCGAAGGGACCGACGTTCTTCGGGTCGAAGAAGAACAGCCCTCCCACCGAGACCAGCAGCAGTGGGATGAACTTCAGCACGGTGGATACGAGTTGGACCGCCCCGACGAAGCGTGTGCCGGCCAGGTTGGCCAGCGCGGGCAGCCACTGGAAGGCCAGTGCGGCGGTGATCTCCAGCGCCGTGTCGTGGCCGATCGGCACCAGCACGTCCAGGTAGCCGACGGCGGCCACGGCGAGCGCGGCGTTGCTGACCCAGGTGGTGATCCAGTACGACCAGGCCGACAGGAAGCCGGCGAAGTCCCCGAACGCCTCGCGGGCGTAGACGTACGGCCCGCCGGTGCGCGGGGTGCGGCGGGCCAGCTGCCCGAAGACCAGCGCCAGGGCGATCGCGCCCACGGTGAGGACGACGAAGGCGAGCAGGCTGACCGTCCCGAACGGCGCCACGGCGGCCGGGATCATGAAGATGCCGCCGCCGATGATGTTGCCCATCACCAGCGCGGTGGCGGTCGGCAGCCCGAAGCGGCCGTTCTTCGCCGGAGCCGGAGCCGGAGCCGGAGCCGGAGCCGGAGCCGGAGTCGGCGCCGGAGTCGGCGCCGGAGCGGGGGTGGCCGGGTCCGGGCCGGCTTGATCGGTGCCGGCCGGGCTGTTCGGTCGGGTCGCCTGCCGGGTCGCGGCGGGGCTGGTCTGCATGAGGGTGGTGCGCCTTTCGTGGTCCTGCTCGTGCTCGGTGGAGCGACCGTCCATGCTCGGACCGGGCGGCACCTCGCACCAAATCGACGGGATTTGTTCATCCGGCCCGGCGGATCACCGCAAGACTTGCGGTCGGACACCGGTCGTACGGGCACTCGTCCCGTGCGCCCCGCGAGGCCGTTCGACCGGGAATGCGGGTGCACGACCGTGTTCGTCCGGCCGGGGGAGATGTGTCACCCGGATGTCGCAGAGCGGTTGCGGCGTGCGCCCCGGCCGCGCGCTCGCGTGCCAACGTTGGCGCGGCGCCTCCCCGGTGGGGCGTGGCCCGGTCCGCCGGGCGGTCGAACTGGCCGTTCGGGGGCGTGGGTTGAGGACCAGAGACGAACCAAAAGGACATCAGATGTCGCTTCGTGGGAAGATCCGCAAGCTCGCCGTGATCGCCGTCATGACAGGTGCCGCCGCTCTCGCGGCGCCGGCGCCGGCGATGGCGAACTGGCACGCCTCGCACCATGAGTCCGGCCAGAGCCTGGAGTCGGGCTCGGCCAGCGTCGGCCTGTTCGGCCCGAAGGCCAGCTGGTTCAACTTCCACGAGCACAGCAAGGACAACTGCCCCGGCGAGTGCTGATCCGGCCGAGCCGAGAGTGGGCCCGGAGCCGTTCGCGGTCTCCGGGCCCACTGCTGCCCTGCCCGGGCGGCGACCGACGAGGGCGCGGCCGGGCCCGGGAGAGCCGCCGGTCACCAGCCGGCGGGCCGGCAGGCTTCAGGGCGTGACGGCCGCCCGCTCGCGCAGTTCCCGCAGTACCGCGATGTCCGTCGCATGGCCGGTGCCGTCCCCGCCGTGCTTGCGGTCCGGGGTCTCCACCAGCAGCGGCACCCCGGCCGTCTCCGGGTGTTCGAACAGCTCCCGGAACGGCTCCGCGCCGATCATCCCGGCGCCGATGTTGGCGTGCCGGTCCTTGCGGGCGCCGACCGCGTCCTCGGAGTCGTTGGCGTGGATCAGCCGCAGCCGGCCCGGACCGGCGGCCGAGGCCAGGGCGTCCAGCGCGGCCGTCACCCCGCCGGGCAGCGCCAGGTCGTGCCCGGCGGCGAAGGCGTGGCAGGTGTCCAGGCAGACGCCCACCTTGGGGTGCCCGTCCAGCGCCTCCACGTACTCGGCCAGCTGCTCCAGCCGCGAGCAGAGCGAGCTGCCCTGGCCGGCGGTCGGCTCCAGAAGCAGCCAGGGCGCGTCGTCGCCGAGTGCGTCCAGCTCGTCCAGCAACGGCCGGACGTCGGCGCGGACCTGCGCCATCGCCTCGGCCCGGCGCGAGCCGCCGTCGGGGGCCGTGCCGACGGCCGAGCCGGTGTGCAGCACGACGCCGAGCGCGCCGATCGCGTGGCCGCGGCGCAGCGAGTGCCGCAGCGAGTCGGCCGAGCGCTCCCGGGTGGCCGGATTGTCCGAGCCGAAGTTGATCAGGTACGGCGCGTGCACCCAGGCCGGGATGCCCTGCTCGGCACAGGCCGCGCGGAACGCCTCGTCCTGAGCCGGGCTGCCCGCCGGAGTGGCCCAGCCGCGGGGGTTGGCGACGAACACCTGCACCGTCTCGGCGCCGACCTTCTCCGCGTACGCCAGACCCGTCCCTGCCAGCCCGCGGCCGGCCACCGGGACGTGGGCCCCGATCGGGTTGCGGCGGGCGGCGACGGACGGTACGGGCACGGTGCTCATGGCCCCGAGGATGTCACGGGCCGGGCCGGGGGCGGCGCGCGGGCCCGGCGTCCCGGCGGGTGAGCTCGCCACGCCGGGCGTCCCTCCGGTGGCCGACACTCCGTCAGTCCGGCAGCCCAGCCCTGGTGGCGGCCCTTCCGGTGCGCCCGTACCGTCGAGTCGGCCGTACTACCGACCGTCACCACCCGCACACAGCGGGTCGGGCCGGCTCCCCGAACACCAGACCGCTCCACCGCCCCACCCGCCAGACGCTCCTTCCGCGCGCGCCGAAAGATCAGGACACCATCCATGCCCATGTGTCGGGTCCACCACCTCGCCGCGGCCACCGCCGCCGCCACCGCCCTGACCACCGCCCTCGCCACCCTGGCCGTCGCACCTGCGGCCCACGCCGCCGGCGGCACCCTGTACCTCGTCCAGCCGGGAGAATCGATCCAGCAGGCCGTCGATGCCGCCCGGCCCGGCGACACCGTCGAACTGTTCCCCGGCACCTACCGCGGCAGCGTCCGCATCACCACCCCCGGCCTCACCCTGCGCGGCGCCGGACCGGCCAGCGTGATCACCCCCGGGGCCGGCACCGAGAACGCCTGCGCCACCGCCGGCCACGGCCTCTGCGTGGCCGGCACCGAGGCCGCCCCGCTGCCCGACGTCACCATCGAGGCCCTCGCCGTCACCGGCTTCGCCAAGAACGGCATCGACGCCAGCGGCACCACCGGGCTGACCGTCCGCGCCACCTACGTCCACGACAACGGCCAGCAGGGCATCAGCCAGGAGGCGTCCACCAAGGCCGTCGTCCTCGGCAACCGCGCCACCGACAACGGCCAGTCCGGTGTCTTCCTCGCCAACTACGCCTACCGCGAGGGCGGCGCGCCCGACACCGGGGGCACCCTGGTCGAGGGCAACGAGCTCAGCGGGAACCGGGTCGGGGTCACCGTGCGCCGGCTGCGCGGGCTGACCGTCCAGGGCAACGAGATCAGCGGCAACTGCAGCGGCGTCTTCGTGGTCGGCGACGAGGGCGTGCCCCGCGCCGGGGACCTCGACATCCGCAAGAACCGGGTGGTCGCCAACAACAAGTTCTGCCCGGCCAATCCGCGCCTCGGCGCCATCCAGGGCGCCGGCATCGTGCTGACCGGCACCGAGGACACCCGGGTCACGGGCAACGAGGTCCACGACAACGTCGGCAGGACGGACTTCTCCGGCGGCATCGTGCTGTTCAAGAGCGCCGTCGGCATCCCCAACACCCGGGCGACCGTCACCGACAACAAGCTGAGCGGCAACGGCCCGGCCGACCTCGCCGACCGCGACACCGGCGCCGCCAACATCTTCACCCGCAACACCTGCTCGGTCTCCGAGCCGTCCGGCCGTTGCTGACGCCCCCGATCGGGAAGGACCATCCATGACCACCGCCCCCGTCAACGCCACCCCCCAAGCCGCGATGCGGCTGCGCGAGCTCGTCTTCGGCGCCGCCTGTGCCGCCGCCGTCCGCGCCGCCGCCCGGCTCGGTGTCGCCGACATCCTCGACGACACCCCTGCCAGCGTCACCGAACTCGCCGCCCGGCTCGACATCGAACCTCGCCAGCTGCGCCGCCTGCTGCGCGCGCTCACCTGCTACGGGCTCTTCGCCGAGACCCGCGACGACCACTTCGAGCACACCGAGATGTCCCGTCTGCTGCGCGAGGACGCCCCCAACTCCCTGCGCCACATCGCCCTCTGGTGCACCGAGCCGTGGACCTGGGAGGCCTGGCCGAAGCTGGACGAGGCGGTGCGCTCCGGGCGCAACGTCTTCCCCGAACTGTTCGGCAAGGAGTTCTTCGACTACCTGCACAGCGACGCCGGCGACTCGGCGAAGGTCTTCGACAAGGCGATGACCACCTCCAGCCGGCAGTCCGCCCAGGACTTCGCCGAGTACCTGGACCTCACCGGCATCGACTCGGTCGCCGACATCGGCGGCGGCCAGGGCCACGTGCTGGCCAGCCTGCTGGAGAAGCACCCGGCCCTGCACGGCACCCTCCTCGACCTCCCCAAGGTCGTCGCCGGCGCCGACCCCCGGCTGCAGGAGGGCGGCGCCTTCTCCGCCCGCGCCCGCCTCGTCCCGGGCGACTGCCGGATCGAGATCCCGGTCCGCGCCGACCTCTACATCATCAAGAACATCCTGGAGTGGGACGACGACAGCACCCGCCGCACCCTCGCCAACGTGGTCGCCGTGGCCCGTCCCGGCGCCCGGGTCGTGGTGGTGGAGAACCTGGTCGACAACAGCCCGTCGATGCGCTTCACCACCGCCATGGACCTGATGCTGATGCTCAACGTCGGCGGCGCCAAGCACTCCGAGGAGAGCATGGTCGAGCTGATGGAGGAGGCCGGGCTCGACGTCGTCGCCGTCCGCCCGGTCAACCCCTACCTGCACGCCTTCGAGGCCACCGTCCGGGTCTGACCCGGGCCACCCCGGGCCCGAGGTCACCGACGGCACACGACGGCCGCTGCTCCCCGATCCACCGGGGAGCAGCGGCCGTCGGACGTGTCGGCGTCAGGCCTTGTGCGAGGACTCCAGGTGGGCGAAGACCACCACGTTGTCCCGGTAGTCCCGCCGTTTCTTGTCGTACGTGCCGCCGCAGGTGATCAGTCGCAGCTGGGCGTCAGGGGTCTTGCCGTACACCTTCTGGTCGGGGAAGGCGTCCTTGGCGAAGGTCTGCACCGAGTCGACGGTGAACACCGCCACGGTGCCGTCCTCGCGTCTCACCTCGACCTTGTTGCCCGGAACCAGGAGGCTCAGCAGCAGGAACACCGCCGGGCCCTTGGTGGTGTCCACGTGCCCGGCGACCACCGCGCTGCCGCGCTCGCCAGGGGTGACGCCGTCCCGGTACCAGCCGACCAGGTTCTTGTCGTCCGGCGGCGGGGCGTTGAGCTGGCCGGCCGGGTTGAGGGTGAGCTCGGTGAAGGGCGCCTCCACGCCGATCTGCGGGATCCGCAGTCGGGTCGGCTTGGAGCGCTTGAGCGCCGGTGCGCCCCGGGCCGCGGTGGGCGCCGCCGGCCGGACGGCGGTGGGCGCCGCCGGCCGGCCGGCAGTGGCCGACGGGACCGGGGCGGCGGGGGCGACGGCCGCCGGGGGAGCGGCCTTCCCCGCGAGCGGGCCGGTGCCCGGCTCGGTGTCCACCGCGTTGTAGATCAGCAGCAGGCCGGCCGCCGCCGTGGCCATCCCGCCGCGCAGCAGCCGGGTCGTTCCGGAGCCGGGACCGCCAGTCATTCCTGTCCTCCGCTCGAAGTCTTCGTCAGGTGCCTGTTCCGTAAAGGCCCGCCGCCCCCGTGCGCCCCACCCGGTCGGGGAGGCGCCCAGAGGCGGCGGTAGTAGGCGTCAGACCGCAGCGGCGCCGGACGCGCGGCGCCCGCGGCGCAGCGCGTACGCGCCGACCCCGAGGCCGCCGATCAGCAGCACAGCACCGGAGGCGAGGCCACCGCCGGACAGCGTCGTACCGCCGCCGCCGGTGTGCACGCCGCCGTGCGGGCTGCGCCCTTCGTTGCCTCGGCCTTCGTTGCCTCGGCCTTCGTTGCCGCGGCCTTCGTTGCCTCGGCCTTCGTTGCCCCTGCCTTCGTTGCCTCGGCCTTCGTTGCCGCGGCCCTCGTTGCCTCGGCCTTCGTTGCCGCGGCCCTCGTTGCCCCTGCCTTCGTTGCCTCGGCCTTCGTTGCCGCGGCCCTCGTTGCCTCGGCCTTCGTTGCCCCGGCCCTCGTGGCCCTCGTGGCCTTCGTCGCCGCGGCCGTCGGAGCCCCTGTCGGACTTCTCCTGCCAGCTGAGGTTCTTGCCCTGGTCCGAGGAGGAGCCGTCGGCGAAGGCCATGGGAGTGCCGAGGGTGAGGAGGGCGGCGGCGGCCGCTCCGGCGAGCAGCGTGCGTGCAGAACGCATGAGATCGATCCTTTCGACGCGCGAACCGCGACCGCCGACAGGGTGCCGGTCATGGGACTCGCGGGAAGTGGCGTCTGATCCACCGTCAACCACGGCGCGGCCACCTGCCACCTGAGAGTGGCGGCACGGGTACGGACGGTGATCCCTTCGGGTGGAGTCCTGCGAGTGTTCACCCGAATGCCCCGGCGATCCGGGTGAAAACGCGCTGGTGTCGGGCGGTGGACGCGGGCGCAGGGGGCGACCGGATGGTAGGTGCTGGCAGACGGGTGACGCGTCCGCGCGCCAACGCGGTGCGTGCGAGTACCAGGGCACGCACATGGGGCCGCCCCCGGCGTACGGCCGGGGGCGGGCCCAGACGGGACCGGCCTCAGCGGTCCCAGCGGTAGAACTCTCGTGCCATCGCGTCCTTCGGCTCGCGCCAGGTGGCGGGGTCGTAGGCCTGGACGAAGGCGGTCAGGCGGTCGCTGACGGACCGGAACTCCGGGTGGCCGAGGACCTTGGCGACGGCCGGGCCCGGCGGGCGGTCAGCCTCGATCAGGTGCAGGTAGACGTCGCCGAACTGGAAGAGGCTGCGGCCGGTGACGCCGATCAGGTGCGGCAGTTCGCCCCGGTCGGAGTCGGCGAAAACCTCGGCGATGTCCGGGGCGGCCTCGGGCTTCATCCGCGCGACGATCAGGGCGCGGTGGGTCCCGGTCACTGCTCGGCCGCCCGCTTCTCGACCTTCTCGCGGATCAGCTGCATCTGGATCCGCGAGTTCCTGTTGATGTGGCCGACCATGCCTTCGTCGTCCACCGGCGCGGTGGGCTTCATCGCGAAGTCCTGGATCCAGCGCATCCTGGTGCCGGCCGGGACCTCCGCGTACTCCCAGCGGATCTCCATGAACTCGAACGGGCCGGGCTCGACCCGGCGGGCCTTGACCGCGAGCGAGGAGCGGTCGGTGACGCGCTCGGAGACCCAGCTCCACACCTTGCCGTTCTCGTCCGGGTGCATGGTGAGCCGGAAGCGCACCCGGTCGCCGTCGCGCTCCAGCACCTCGACCGAGGCGTACTCGCTGAACAGCTCCGGCCAGTTCTCCAGGTCGTTGGTCATCTCCCAGACCAGGTCGAGCGGAGCGTTGATGACGATCTCGTTGTCGGTGTGTCCGGACATCTCAGGCGCCTGCCTTCGCGGAAAGGGAGCTGTTGACCAGCTCCAGGAACTCGGACGGGGTCTTGGCGGACTCGGCGCCGGAGGCGACCTTGAGACCGTGGCGGTTCTCCAACTCGCCGACGACGCCGAGCAGTCCGAGCGAGTCGACGCCGAACTCGTCGAACTGGGCGCCCGGCTGCTCCAGGTCGCCCGGGGCGACGGTGACGCCGGCCCGGGCCTGGAGCAGGGCGGCCAGCTCGGGATAACTGAGGGTGGTGCTCACGGGTTTCCCTTCGAAGGTTCAGCGGATCGGGTACGGGGGAGTCAGGGCCGCTCCCCGCGCCGGAGCACCAGCGCGGAGTTGGAACCCATCAGCCCGCGGCTGAGCACCAGTGCGGTGCGCAGTTCGGACGGGCGGGCGCGGCCGGTCACCAGGGCGAGGTCGTGGCAGACCTCGGTGACGTTGGGGGTGGGCGGCAGCACGCCGTCCTCCATGGCCAGCACGGCGGCCGTCACGTCCAGCACCGGGGCGCCGCAATAGGCCCTGCCGGTGCCGGACTTGGGTGCGGTGACCGGGACGCGCTCGGCGACCGGACCGAGCGCGTCGGCCAGCGCCAGAGCCTCGGCCCGGTCGGCGGCGGGGACGCCGAGGGCGTCCGCGAAGACCACGTCGATCTCCTCGGGCGCGATCCTGGCCTCGTCCAGCGCGTTCCGGATCGCGGCGGCCAGCCCCTCCCGGGACTTCTCCCAGCGGGAGGCCCCGGTGAAGGTGGCGCCGTGTCCGGCCAGGTGCGCCCTGACGCTGGCACCGCGCCGCCGGGCCGCCTGTTCGTCCTCCAGCAGCAGCATCGCGCCGCCCTCGGCGGGGGCGAAGCCGCAGGCCTGCGTGGTGAACGGCAGGTAGGCCGTCTCGGGCCGGTCGGCCAGGCTCAGCTCGGGGTAGCCGAGCTGGCAGACCACGGAGTACGGCGCCAGCGGGGCTTCGGCGGCGCCGACCACCACGGCGTCGGTGCCGCGCTCGACCGAGCGGGCGGCGTGCGCGAGGGCGTCCAGGCCGCCGGCCTCGTCGCTGGCGACGACCCCGCACGGCCCCTTGTAGCCGCCGCGGATCGAGATCTGTCCGGTGCTGGCCGCGTAGAACCAGGCGATGGACTGGTACGGTCCGACGAACCGAGGCCCCTGGCCCCAGAGTTGCTGGAGCTCGCGCTGACCGAACTCGCCGCCGCCGGATCCGGCCGCAGTCACCACGCCGACGGCGTAGGGCTGTTCGGGGTCGGACCGGAACCCGGCGTCCGCCACCGCCAGGTCGGCGGCGGCCATCGCGTAGTGGGTGAAGCGGTCGGTCTGTACGAGGAAGCGACTGTCGATCACCGACTGAGGGTCGAAATCCCGCACCTCACCCGCGACTTTGAGCGGCATGTCGGTGCAGCCCTCGCGGGATATCCGGTCGAGGACGCTCACGCCCTGCCTGGTGGCCTTCCAGAAGGCGTCGGCACCGACACCGTTCGGCGCCACCACGCCGAGGCCGGTGACCACCGCCCGGCGGCCCTGCTGACGTGACGTCATGGCATTCACCCCGTTCTGTTGAGCACGACGGCGGACTGGAATCCGCCGAATCCGCTGCCGACCGAGAGGATGTGGCTCAGCGGCAGCTCGCGCGCGGTGCGCGGCACGTAGTCGAGATCGCACTCCGGGTCCGGCGTCTCGTAGTTGGCGGTGGGCGGGACCACGCCGTGGGCCAGCGCCAGCGTGCAGGCGACCACCTCGATCGCGCCGATCGCGCCGAGCGAGTGCCCGACCATCGACTTGATCGAGCTCATCGGCGTGTCGAAGGCGTGGTCGCCCAGCGAGCGCTTGACCGCGGCGGTCTCGTGCCGGTCGTTCTGCTTGGTGCCCGAGCCGTGCGCGTTGACGTAGTCGACGTCGGTGCGGTTGACCCGGGCGTGGTCGAGCGCGTGGTCGATCGCCCGGGACATCTCCAGCCCCTCCTTGGTGAGGCCGGTCATGTGGTACGCGTTGCCGAAGGTGGCGAAGCCGCCGACCTCGCCGTAGATCCGGGCGCCGCGGCGGCGGGCGTGCTCCAGCTCCTCCAGCACCAGGACGGCGCCGCCCTCGCCGAGGACGAAGCCGTCCCGGTGGGCGTCGAAGGGGCGGGAGGCGTGCTCCGGGTCGTCGTTGCGCTCGCTGGTGGCCTTGATGGCGTCGAAGCAGGCGACGGTGATCGGGGAGATCGGGGAATCGGAGGCGCCGGCGACGCAGATGTCGGCGCGCCCCTCCTCGACCGCCTGGAAGCCGTAGCCGATCGCGTCCAGTCCGGAGGTGCAGCCGGTGGAGACGGTCTGCACCGGGCCGTGCGCACCGACCCGCTCGGCCACCGCGGAGGCCAGCGTGCTGGGCGCGAAGGCCCGGTGCAGCTGCGGCTCGGCCTGCCGGTGGTCCACGTCCCAGCGCGCGCCGGTGGCGCTGACCAGGGCGTAGTCGTGCTCCAGCCGGGTGGTGCCGCCGACGGCGGTGCCGAGCGAGACGGCGATCCGCCACGGGTCCTCGGCGGCCAGGTCCAGTCCGGCGTCGGCGACCGCCTCGGCGGCCGCGACCATCGCGAACTGGACGTAGCGGTCCGCCCCTTGGACGTCCTCGGGGCCCAGTCCGTGGGCCCGCGGATCGAAGTCGCACTCGGCCGCGATCCGGGAACGGAACCCCGTCGGGTCGAAGAGCGTGATGCCCCGGGTGGCGGTGCGGCCGGCCGTCAGGAGGTCCCAGAAGGCGGGGATCCCGATCCCCCCGGGCGCGACCACACCGATCCCCGTGACGGCGACGCGCCGGGTCACGAGCCCACCTTGGCGTGTTCCGGCGGGCCGGAGGTCGCGGACTCCTCCGTACTCACGTGTCCCAGGTCGGGGCGGGGAGCGAGCGGGCCGCAGTGGAAGACCATCCGGGCCTCGGTCTTGCCGACGTTGCGGAATCGGTGGCGCATGTTGATCGGGATCATCAGGCCCTGGTCCGGCTTGAGCGGGTGGGCCTTCCCATCCAGGTCCACCTCCAGGTCGCCGGAGACGACGAACACGAACTCCTCGGAGTACGGGTGGTAGTGCTCGTTGATCCGCTCCCCGGGCTTGATGATGGCCAGGCCCATGAAGCCGCTGGTCGCCCCGCAGCTGGGAGGGGTGAGCATGGTGCGCAGCTCGGCGCCGTGGCGGCGGTTCTCCGGGGCCTCGTCGACGTTGATGATCCGCGGGTACTGCGTGGTCATGATGGTTTCCTCCAGGGGAATCGGCTGGGCGTCAGTCGCTCAGCGAGCTGCGGTCGGTGACCGGGCTCATGGCGTGGGCGGCGAGGAACGCGCTGAGGCCGGCGACGGTGCGCAGGTCGTCGGCCGGCCCCAGGTCCAGCAGCCCGGCCAGCTCGGCCGCCTCCTGCCCGCCCGCCACGCCGAGCGCGGCTGCCGGCTCGGCCTCGGCCGGCACCCGCAGGTCCACCAGGCGCACCACGGTGTCGTCGCGCTGGAAGACGGTGGCCGCCGCGACCGGGCCGGTCGGGTCGGCGGTGGCCAGGTTGTCGTGGTCGAAGAGCAACTCGGCGACGGCCTGCCCGCGGCCGGAACGGACCGGGTAGAGCACGGCGTGCCGGTGCAGCCGACCGGAGGAGGGGGAGCTGGCGATCGCCTGGTGCCGGGCCGGCAGCGCCGCCTTGGCGAAGAAGGCGCGGGCGGACTGCGGGTCGCCGAACTGCCGGGCCTCCTCCAGGTACGGGTTGAGCTCCTCCTCGACCGCCCGCACCTCGGGCTGCATCGCCACGTGACGCAGCGCGTCGCCCAGGTTGCCGACCACCTCGACGGCCCGCACCACCCGGTTGCCGTGCATGAACAGCGAGGTGCGGTGCAGCCGGGTGTGCTCGTCCACCTCGGCCCTGGGGGAGGCGTAGGCGGACAGGATCCGGGCGACCTCGGACTCGCTGCCGGGCTTGACCGTGAAGGTCAGCGCGTGGCGCACCACGCCGTCCGGGCCCGGCTCGGCCCTGGGCGGGCCGACGTGCCCGGCGGGCTCGCTGCGCGGCAGGCCCGGCGGCACCTCCATCGGGGCCCGGGTGCCGGTGGAGCCGGCCGCCGAGGTCTGGCGCAGGACGGCGTAGCGCAGCGAACGGAAGTTGTCGCTGACGCAGCCGTGCATCGGCTTGACCATCTCGCGGTGGGCGGGGCTGTCCACCCACTCCAGGAAGGTCTCCTGGTCCTCCCACTCGCTGGTGATCAGCCACTGGCGGGGGTCGTTGATGGACTGGCACAGCTGGTCGCTGACATGACCGGGCACCGCGGCCACCTGGTGGCGCAGCTGCTCGTAGACGTCGAGGAAACGCTGCTGGGCGCCGTCCTGGATCTCCAGCATCAGCACCACCCTCAGCCGGGTGTCGGACTCTTCGTGCTGCTTCGGCTGCGGTTCGGACAGAGTTGTCATGATCCACTTTCTGCTCTCGGCCGCTCGCGGCGGGCCCTGAGGGCCTCGTCCGGCGGGTGCTCCTGGCCTGGGGGGAGGGGGTGCGGTGGCGGTCGGCCCGGGGCAGTCGGCGCCAGGCCTGAGGTCGATCGTGAGCGGCCGACCGGGCGCGGCGCGAGATTTGCGAGCCATCCGGGCGAAGAGGGGGCACAGCCCCCCTCGGGTGGGGGATGGAAGAGCGGGGCCCCCGGCTGAGCGGGCCCGTCGAGGGCGGCGCCGAGTCCAGCTGCCGGGCCGCGGAATCCCCTTACAGGGTGGAGCAATTGATGAAACCGAAGGTTGACGACCGGGTGCCGGTCCTGATCGTGGGCGGCTCCTTGGTCGGGTTGTCGGCCTCGCTCTTCCTCGGCCGGCTGGGTGTCAGACACCTGCTGGTCGAGAAGCACGCCGACACCTCGCATCACCCGCGCGGACGAGGCAACAACGTCCGCACGATGGAGCTGTACCGGGTGGCCGGAATCGAGCCGGCGATTCGCGAGGCGGCCTCGGTGCTCGCCCCGAACCACGGCATCCTCCAGGCGCCCTCACTGACCGGCGAGGAGCAGGAGTGGCTGTTCCGGGAGATCGACCCAGGCGGCAGGCTCGCCCGGTTCAGCCCCAGCTCCTGGTGCCTGTGCAGCCAGAACGACCTGGAGCCGGTGCTGCTGCGCGCGGCCCGCGAGCTCGGCGGCGACGTGCGGTTCAGCACCGAGCTGGTCTCCTTCGAGCAGGACGCCGAGGGCGTCACCTCCCTGCTGCGCAGCCGGGAGACCGGCGAGGAGCGGGTGGTGCGCTCCGAGTACCTGATCGCCGCGGACGGCCCGCGCAGCCCGGCCAGGGTCCGCCTCGGCATCGGCCAGACCGGCAGGGGCGAGCTCTTCCACAACGTCAGCATCACCTTCCGCGCCAAGCGGCTGGCCGAGGTGGTCGGCGACCGTCACTTCATCGCCTGCTACCTGACCAACCCGGAGGCGGACGGCGCGCTGCTGCCGGTGGACAACCAGTCCGAGTGGGTCTTCCACGCGCCCTGGCACCCCGAGCACGGCGAGCCGCTGGAGGCCTTCACCGACGAGCGCTGCGAGCGGCACATCCGCACCGCGGTCGGCCTGCCCGAACTGGACGTCGAGATCACCGGCCGGGCGCCCTGGCACGCCGCCGAACGGGTCGCCGAACGGTACGGCGCCGGGCGGGTCTTCCTCGCCGGGGACTCCGCCCACGAGATGTCCCCGACCGGCGCCTTCGGCTCCAACACGGGCATCCAGGACGCCCACAACCTGGCCTGGAAACTGGCCGCCGTGCTGTGCGGCTGGGCCGGGCCCGGCCTGCTGGAGACCTACGGCCAGGAGCGCCGCCCGGTCGCCGAGGTCACCAGCGAGCGCGCCTCGGCCCGCTCCGCCGAGCACAGCCACCCCGGCTACGCGGTGGTCCCGGGTGTCGGCCGCCAGGCCGGGGTGCTGGCC
Organism: Kitasatospora sp. NPDC017646; assembly: GCF_044329365.1. Taxonomy (NCBI): domain Bacteria; kingdom Bacillati; phylum Actinomycetota; class Actinomycetes; order Kitasatosporales; family Streptomycetaceae; genus Kitasatospora; species Kitasatospora sp. NPDC017646. The sequence goes on from NZ_JBIRJC010000009.1 coordinate 123,623, forward strand.
GTGGCACTCGGCTACCGCTACCCGCGCGGGGCGGTGCTCGGCACCGACCCGGCGGGCGCCGTCGTCCCCGAGACCTTCGAGTCGGCCGGCGAACCCGGCAGCCGCGCCCCGCACCAGTGGCTGCTGCGCGCGGGGGTACGGCTGTCCACGCTGGACCTGTACGAGCAGGCGATGGTGCTGCTCACCGGCCCCGAGGGCACGGCCTGGCAGCAGGGCGCCCGGCGGGCGGCCGACCGGCTGGCCGTCCCGCTGGACGCCTACCGGATCGGCGACGGCGCCGAGGACGACCTGGCCCCGGAGCCGGGCACGGACTTCGCCGCGCTGCACGGCCTCGGCCCGGGCGGCGCGCTGCTGGTGCGCCCCGACGGCTTCGTCGCCTGGCGCTCGCCGGGACCGGTCGCCGACCCGGAGGCCGAGCTGGAGGCGGCGCTGCGGGCGGTGCTGGATCTGTGAGCGGACGAGGACGGGCCCGCCGGTCGACTCAGTGACCGGCGGGCCCGTCCCGTCAGGTGTTGGTGATCAGGTGACGATCAGGTGATCAGTGGCCGCCCGCGTCGACCACCTCGACGTCCGCGACCTCCCGCTCGATGTCCTCGGCGGGCAGCGCCACCCGGATCGCCCAGTAGTAGATGGCCAGCGAGAACGCTGCCACGAGCCCCATGTCGTACCACATCGGGATCCGGCCGGTGCCGTCGCCGAAGCCGCCCTGCCAGGAGATCAGGCCGAGACCCACCAGGTAGACCGGCAGCCACTGGGCGGCCTTCCAGTTGAGCCGCGGCGCGTTCGGCAGGCCCTTCTTGATCGCGTACGCAGCGTAACCGCCGAGCAGGGCGTAGCCGAGCACGATGGCGATGCCCAGGCGGGACAGGGTCTGCCAGCCGGCCCAGTAGATGATCAGGCTGGCGACCACGAACGAGGCGGGGGAGATCACGTTGCCCAGCGGCAGCCGGTAGGAGCGCTCACGGTCGGGCAGCCGGCGGCGCAGGGCGCCGAAGGCCAGCGGGGCGCCGGCGTACATCAGCACGCTGGCGGAGGTGATGAAGCCGACCAGCTGCTGCCAGCTCGGGAAGGGCAGGAAGCAGATCACGCCGGTCACGAAGGACAGGATCAGGCCGAACCAGGGCACGCCGTTCTTGTCCAGCTGCTCGAACTTCTGCGGCGCGTAGCCGTTGCGGCTCAGGCCGTAGGAGATCCGGGAGGTCGAGGTGGTGTAGATCAGGCCGGTGCCGGCGGGGGAGATCACCGCGTCGACCTTCAGCACGTAGTACAGCCAGCCGAGGCCCACCAGGGTGGCCAGACCGGCGAAGGGGCCGTCGATGCCGGGGAAGTCCAGCTTCGCCCAGCCGTTGGCGAACGCGCTGACCGGCAGCGCCCCGATGAAGACGACCTGCAGCAGGGTGTAGATCAGGGTGCCGATGGCGACCGACCCGAGCACGGCGCGGGGGATGTCGCGCTTGGGGTTGCGGCTCTCACCGGCGATCTGGATGGCCTGCTCGAAACCGAGCAGCGCGAAGATGATGCCGCTGGTGCTGATCGCGGCCAGCACGCCCTTGGCGCCGAACGGGGCGAAGCCGTGCGAGGTGAAGTTGGAACCGTGGAAGCTGGTGATCGCCAGCATGAAGATCGTGAGCAGAGGAACGAAGATCTTCAGCCAGGTGGCGATGCTGTTGGTCCGGGCGAGGACCTTCACGCCGAGGAAATTGACCGCGACGAACACTGCCATCAGCGCGGTCGCGACGATGAATCCGCTGGTGGTGAGGGTGCCGTTGGCGTTCTGCAGTCCGCTGGCCCAGGGCGCGTCCTTGGCGTAGCCGATCATGGCCTCGACCTCGATCGGTGCCACGGTGGCCGCCTGGAGCCAGGAGAACCAGCCGAAGGACATGCCGGCCAGGCCGCCGAAGGCGTAGTGCGGGTAGCGGGCGGTGCCGCCCGAGACCGGGAAGAGACCGCCGAGCTCGGCGTGCACGAGTGCGAGCAGCACGATCCCGACGGCGCCGATGCCCCAGGAGATGACGGCTGCGGGTCCGGCGGCGGTGACGGCGCTCTTCGCGCCGAAGAGCCAGCCGGAGCCGATGATCGAGCCGACCGAGGCCCACATGAGGCCGACGAGTCCGACGTGGCGCTTGAGCGACCGGTGCGCGGTGCCGGCGGTGCCGGAGCTCTGGTCGGGCGGCGAGATCTGGTTGAGGGAAGCCATGGGCGATCTCTCTGTGTGTGGGGGCTCCGGGGTGGGTGGAGCGCGGAGAGTTGCCACACAGTAGGGCTATTCATAGACCTCTGCACAGATTTCATTACTGAATGTTTACTTTCTTTGCCGATTATCCGTTCAGGTAGGGGGCCTCCTGTTCATGGGCGTGTTACGTGACTCGTGAGTAGGTTCAGCATTTGAGCATGAATTGAGCCTCCCTTCGAGCTCTGGCAATATGGAGCGCTCATCCGTTCATAGAATTGACGGCTTCCGCATAAGCATGCCTTCGGGGGCAGGCAGTGCAGAGGTCCCGCGATCCGATCGACCGGATCGCGGGACCTCTGTGCAGTGGTGGCCAGATGTGCCGTGGGGTGTGGCGAGCTCCAGCTCTTTGGTGGTGGCGGGCGGGGACGGTCCCCGCCCGGCTGGATCCGCCGGGCGTCGGTGGCCGGGTGTGCGTTGCTCGGAGTCGGATCATGGAGTGGTCGCTGCTGCGCTGTCCCGGCGGGCATCATCGCGGGGCCGGCTGCAGGGGCCTGGGGAAGGACGCTGGTGTCGGTGCCCCGGCCCGATTGCGGCGGGCCGGGGCTCCAGATTGGGCCGTTGGATCAGTTCTACTTCTCGCCGCGCTCGCCGCCGCGCTCGCCGCCGCGCCCGCCGAAGTCGAAGTCGTGGCGCACGACCCGGAAGCTGCCGACGACGCCGTCGTCGACCTCGACACCCTCGTGGACGCGCTTCGGGTGCACGCCCTCGCTGGCGCTGTGCGGCCCGACGGTGGCGATGGGGGCGCCGTTGTCGCAGACCGCGCCGCTGAAGACCTCGACGGTCCGGTGGCTGTCGTTGCGGACGTTGAGCGACTTGGCGCCCAGACCGCTGACCACGGTGATGCAGCCGAAGTCGTCGGCGGAGTACGACCGCTCGTTGACGTGGATGATGCCCCGGTGCTCGCGGTGCTCGCGGTGCTCGCGACGCTCGTGGCCCTCGTTGCCCTTGCCCTCGTTGCCCTTCGTGCCGCCGTCGAGCGGAGCCGCGGCGGGAACGGCCGCGGGGGCGGCCTTCTCAACGACCGGGGCCGCCTTCGCCACGGGCTCGGAAGCGGCCGACGCGTAGCTGATACCGGTCACGGCCACGGCCGCCGACGCCGCGAGGGCAATGGCGGTGGTCATCTTGTTCATGGACCTTCTCCTGTTTCTGGACTGGATCGGCGTGGTGCCGACATGAATGAACGTACCGACTGACTAAATGACTGTCATATCAATCCGCGCCAAATGGTTGACGTGCAGGTCTAAACGAGTGTCAGGTGGGCCCTCGAACCACCTCCGGGGCCGGTGTGGGCCGGTTGTCCGGGTTTCTCAAATTGCCTGATCCGTACCGGAGTTGACGAAGAGGATTGGGCCATTCGGGCAGTGCCTGACCCCTCCTCACTCATTTGGCCTGATCTCGGCATTCGTCGCCGGAAATCAGGCCGGAATGGGGGCGGTCCAGGTTGCTGGATCGGCCGGACGTACCGAGGGTCGGGCGGCCCGCGGCTGCCCTGCCGGGCTCCGTGCCAGGGGGGGGGCGGCTCGGCTCGGCCCCGTCGGGGGTGGCCCCGAAGCGGACCGGTGGTGCGCGTGTGCGCCGGGCGGTTCGGCTGCCGCTGCGGTCGAGAGCCCCGCCGCGGCCCCGCAGGTGCTCGGACGCCTGTCGGCCATCCCGTCCGCCCTCGCGGCGATGCTCGCCGACCTGGGTCCTCGGATGAACGAACTGCCTTGGTATCAGGCAGTGTTGACGGTTCCAGCGGGGCGGTTGGGGCAGGTCCGCCGGGATCGCATCGGTGCCGCGCAGCAGGACGGCGACGCACTCGCCGTGCGGCTGCTCCGGAGTGGCCAGGACGGTGGAGACGGTGTCTCGCCGGCGGTCCGGCGGTCGTCCCAGGGCCGCCGCCGGGCCCGGACGACGGCGTCGTCGGACACCAGTACAGAGTGGACGCTCCTGTGCCCGGCCTTCGTACACGGCGAGGACGGTGGCCGGCAGGCGCGGTGTGGTGCGGGAACTCCGTCCGACCGTAGCCGGCCCGGGCGGCCCGGAAAGATCGCCGACGGGCGCGCGTACGCTGGACCCCGTGCGTCTCGTGATCCTCCCGCCGCCGGTCCGCTAGCGGGCGGCCTCCCCACCTGACCCGGCCGAGCGGGAGAGCCCCTCGGCGTCGGGGCGATGGCTGCCGCCCGCGTACCCCGCGGACCAGAACCGGCGACCATCGTGGAGTACCGACGCATGACCTCGCACACCGCCGTGCCGTTCCGGCGCGGCCTGTTGTCCATTTCCGCCGCCGCCGTCGCCTGGGGAGCGGGCGGAGCCGTGGCCGCCCTGCTGATGCGCACCAGCGGACTCGGCCCGGTGGCCGTCTCCTGCTGGCGCTTCGGCGTCGCGGCGCTCTGCCTGGCGCTGCTGCCCTCCTCCGGCCCGTCCCGCCGTGGCGGGAAGCCCGGCTCCGCCGTGCTGACCGGCCTGGGGCTGGCCGTCAGCCAGTGCGCCTACTTCGGCTCCGTGCACTTCGCGGGCCTGGGGTTGGGCACCCTGATCACCATCGGGGCCGGACCGCTGCTCACCAGCCTCGGCGCGCACCTGCTGCTCGGCGAACGCCTCACCCGGCGGGCGGCGTCCGCCGTCCTGCTCGCCCTCGGCGGGCTCGCCCTGCTGGTCGCGGCTCCTGCCGCCGGGCCACGCCCGGCACTGGGCGTCGCCCTGGCGGTACTCGCGGGCGCCGGCCAGAGCGGACTCACCCTGTGGGCCCGCGGCGGCGGCTCCGCCCGGGCGAGCACCGGCGCCTTCACGACCGGTCTGCTGTGCCTGCTGCCCTTCGCGGCGGCCCAGGGCGCGCTGCCGACGGCCGGTTCGCCCGCACTGACCGGCGGAGCCCTGCTGTTCCTGGGCACGGTGCCGACCCTGCTCGCCTACCGCTGGTACTTCAGCGGCTTGACGGCCGTGCCGGGCACCACCGCCTCCGTGCTGGTGCTGTTGGAGCCGGCCACGGCGGCAGTGATCGGCGTGCTCTTCCTCGGCGAGCCCTTCACCGCGGGCCTGGCAGCAGGCTCCGCACTGCTGCTGGCCGCGATCGCGGCACTGACCCGGGCCTGACGCTCGACGCCGGGGCCGGGGTACCTCGGTGAGGTGCGTGTCCCGGCTTTCGGGGTCTTCGACCTTCCGGTCTTCCCTGCCCCGGACCTACCGGCTGCCGGACTGCCGGGCTTCCGGCCTTCGGTCTGCCGTCCCCGGGGCGTTGGGTGCCGCGCGGCCCGGTCGCGGGGCGCGGCCGCTGATCGCCGGGCCGGTTGGGGCGTGGTGTGCGGGGGTGTGCACCCGGGCGGGCGAGCTGTGGTCGCCGGGTGCGCGCCGCCGTGCTGTCGTGGGCGGCATGAAGACCTCACGCGCGGCCCGGGTGGCCGTCACGACCGCGACCGCCGTCCTCGTCGCCGCTGCTGCCGTGGCCCCGGCCGCCTCTGCGGCGGCGCGTGGTCGGCGGGACATCACCGCCGACACGTGCCGGGCCGCGGGCGGGCACGTCGAGGGCAGCGGGTACTGCGTCGACGCGAGCGGCGAGGACGCCTGGGGTGCCGAGATCGATGGTCAGGCGATCAATCCGAACCCGCGCCCCGGCTTCGAGTGAGGCATGGCGAGGGCCATCCGGCGACGGACTGGGTCCATGGTGGGTGGGCTCGGGGTGCGACGGGCGTCGGGTCGTGGGGCCGGGTCGGAACCGCTGCTGATCGGGCCTGCGGGTGGGGGTGCGCGAGGGCTGACCGGGCCGGGGCCCCGGGGACCCGGCCCGGGGCGTGGGACGCCGGGCCGGGGGCGGGGTCAGGGTACTGGTCGCAGGGGCACCGGGGCCGGCGTCAGTGCACGCAGGACCAGGTCGATGCGGATCTTGGTGGCGCCCGCGCGGTGGAGGGCGGCGGAGACGGCCCGGAGTTCTTCCGGGCCGGTGCAGGCGAGGCGGAGCTCCAGGTCGGCGTCGCCGGCGAGGGCGAGACCGCTCCGTACGGCGGGGAACTCCGCCGCGAGGCGGTCGAAGTCGAGGGGGACCGGCCCGTGGTTGATCCGGGCGACGGCGTGCAGGGCCCGAACCTGCCCGGGTCCTCCCGGGGCGGGGGTGAAGCCGTCCGGGACGAGGTGGAGGGGGGCGGTCACCGGTGCTGGAGCTCTGTGGCCGGGGCCGGGGCCGGGGCGGGTGCGGTGGCGGGTGCCGCGACGGGGGTGGGGACGGGCGGGGCGACCAGGCGCGGGTCGAGGACCAGGGTGTCGACGCCGAGCGGGGCGGTGAGGGTGCGCAGGGCGGGCTCGCCGAGTTCGGCGTAGGCGTGCTCCGGTCCGAGGAGGGCGGCGAGGGCCTCGGGGCTGGAGAATCCGACCGCGCAGCGGCGGCCGTCGCGGGTGCGGAAGAGGCGCAGGGTGGTGGTGCTACCGGTGGCGTTGGTGGTGACCGGAACGTGCCAGACGACGCGGGCCATGCGGATGCTCCCGGTTGGGGTGGTGGTTGCTGCCGGAACTGCTCTGTCCACGACGCTAGGTCGGGTCGGACCGTGCGTCGCCGCTCCTGACGCAGCGTTGACCGAATGGGGTGGTGCATTGACGCACTCCTGACACCCGACTCATCCGATTGGACTACGCCTCTCTCCCGGCCGCCCGAACACGGCCCGACGGGTTCCGGAACACCAGCCGACCGCCGCCTGACCGGGACGGTCCCGGAGCCCTCCGCTTGCCGGGCGGGCGCCCCGGGACCACGGTGGACTCGGCTCTCCCGGCGCCCCCGGATCCGACCGGCGCGCGCTCCGGGGCGGGGGGAGGTGGAGCGAGGGGCCCGGGACGAGATATCTTGACGTCAAGACGTTGGAGACGTGAAGCGGAGTACCGATGACTGACTCGACCATCATCTATACGCACACCGACGAGGCTCCGGCCCTGGCGACCTACTCGTTCCTGCCGGTGGTCCAGGCGTACGCCTCGACGGCGGGTGTGCGGGTGGAGACCCGTGACATCTCCCTGGCCGGGCGGATCATCGCCAGCTTCCCGGAGCGTCTGACCGAGGCCCAGCGGATCGGTGACGCCCTGGCGGAGCTGGGTGAGCTCGCCAAGACCCCGAGCGCCAACATCATCAAGCTGCCGAACATCTCGGCCTCGGTGCCGCAGCTGAAGGCCGCCATCGCCGAGCTGCAGGCCCAGGGCTACGCCCTGCCGGACTACCCGGACGACCCGCAGACCGACGAGGACAAGGATGTCCGCGCCCGCTACGACAAGGTCAAGGGCAGCGCCGTCAACCCGGTCCTGCGCGAGGGCAACTCCGACCGCCGTGCGCCGCAGTCGGTCAAGAACTACGCCAAGACCCACCCGCACCGCATGGGTGCCTGGACCGCCGAGTCCAAGACCAACGTCGCCACCATGGGCGAGAACGACTTCGCGAGCACCGAGAAGTCCGCCGTGATCGCCGCCGACGGCGCCCTGCGCATCGAGCTGGTCGGCCAGGACGGCACCACCACCGTGCTGCGTGAGAAGGTCCCGGTGCTGGCCGGCGAGGTCGTCGACGCCTCGGTGATGCGCGCCGCCGCCCTGAACGAGTTCCTGGCCGCCCAGGTCGCCCGTGCCAAGGCCGAGGGCGTGCTGTTCTCGGTGCACCTCAAGGCCACCATGATGAAGGTCTCCGACCCGATCATCTTCGGTCACGTGGTCCGCGCCTTCTTCCCGAAGACCTTCGCCGCGTACGGCGAGGCGCTGGTCGCCGCCGGTCTGAACCCCAACAACGGCCTCGGCGGCATCCTGGCCGGCCTCGACAAGCTGCCGAACGGCGCCGAGATCAAGGCCTCCTTCGACGCCGAGCTGGCCGAGGGCCCGGCCCTGGCCATGGTCGACTCCGACAAGGGCATCACCAACCTGCACGTGCCGAGCGACGTCATCGTCGACGCCTCGATGCCGGCCATGATCCGCACCTCCGGCCACATGTGGGGCCCGGACGGCCAGGAGGCCGACACCCTCGCCGTGCTGCCGGACAGCAGCTACTCCGGCGTGTACCAGGCCGTCATCGACGACTGCCGCGCCCACGGCGCCCTGGACCCGGCCACCATCGGCTCGGTCCCGAACGTCGGCCTGATGGCCCAGAAGGCCGAGGAGTACGGCTCCCACGACAAGACCTTCGAGATCGAGGCGGCCGGCACCGTGCGCCTGGTCGACGCCGAGGGCAACGTGGTGCTGGAGCAGGCCGTGCAGCCGGGCGACATCTTCCGCGCCTGCCAGACCAAGGACCTGCCGATCCAGGACTGGGTCAAGCTGGCCGTCACCCGCGCCCGCGCCACCGGCGACCCGGCGGTGTTCTGGCTGGACGAGAACCGCGCCCACGACGCCGTGCTGATCGAGAAGGTCAAGACCTACCTGCCGGAGCACGACACGACCGGCCTGCGGATCGAGATCAAGTCCCCGGTCGAGGCCACCAAGTTCTCGCTGGAGCGCATCCGCCGCGGCGAGAACACCATCTCGGTGACCGGCAACGTGCTGCGCGACTACCTGACCGACCTGTTCCCGATCCTGGAGCTGGGCACCAGCGCCAAGATGCTGTCGGTCGTTCCGCTGATGGCGGGCGGCGGCCTGTTCGAGACCGGCGCCGGCGGCTCCGCCCCGAAGCACGTCCAGCAGCTGGTCAAGGAGAACTACCTGCGCTGGGACAGCCTGGGCGAGTTCTTCGCGCTGGCCGCCAGCTTCGAGCAGCTCGCCACCAGCACCGGCAACGCCCGCGCCCAGGTGCTGGCCGACACCCTGGACCGCGCCACCGGAACCTTCCTCAACGAGGACAAGTCGCCGAGCCGCCGCCTCGGTGGCATCGACAACCGCGGCAGCCACTTCTACCTGGCCATGTACTGGGCTCAGGAACTGGCCAAGCAGACCGCCGACGCCGAGCTGGCCCGGGCCTTCGACGGCCTGGCCAAGGCGCTGACCGAGCAGGAGAAGGCCATCGTGGACGAGCTGATCGCCGTCCAGGGCTCGGCCGTCGACCTCGGTGGCTACTACCAGCCGGACCCGGCCAAGGCCGCGGCCGTGATGCGCCCGTCGAAGACCTTCAACGAGGCGATCGCCAACCTGGCCTGACGCCAGGCGGGTCGAAATTCCGGGAGGCCCCCGGGTCCGCTGCGGCGGACCCGGGGGCCTCCCCCCGTGTCAGGCGGCGTCGCGGACTTCCCGGGCGGGCCGGCGGAGCAGCCGGGACTCGTGCAGCAGGATGACCAGGCCGGGGCCGAAGACCAGGGCCGGCACGGCGACGATGCCGGTCAGCAAGACCTTGACGGCCGTGCCCACGGCGTCGTGGTCGGCGAGTTCTCCGGTCGACGGGTCCGTCCACATCCGCGTCCGGTAGCCGTCGTGGTGGTTCCCGTCCGTCGTGCGGACCTGCTCCCAGCTCCGGCCTCCGGACGTCCAGGAGTAGGTGCAGGTGTAGACCTCGCTGGTGACCGGGGAGTTGTCGATCATGTCCGTCCTGGTGCCCGCGTGGTGGCAGCCGCTGAGGGTGACGGCCACCGACTGGTCGGTGCGCAGCCACCGCCGGACGTCCTGGACGACCTTGGTGGTCAGTGCGGTGTCGAGGACGGTCGGAACGGCGAAGAACAGGAACAGCACGAGACCCGTGCCCGCCTCGGCCCAGCCCACCGCCGGGACCAGGCCGAGCAGACCCACCAGCAGCGCCAGGCCGACCACCCAGGGGCGCGCGCCGAGCCAGGCCGGGTCGTCCACCGTCCAGTCCCGGGCGGCAAGGCCGGCCACCACCACCGCCGTCAGGAAGGCCGGCACGCTGACCGCGCCGCCGATCCGTTGCAGCGGACTCCACCCGTTCTCCGGTTCCGCCACGTCCGCCCCCTGCGTGCTCGGTCTTCGTCCTCATGCTGACGGACCGGGCGGCATGATCCCATGGCCCGTTCAGGCCAGTCCCAGCACCACCCCGGCGCCGGTCAGCAACAGGAGCGCGGCGCCGTGGGCGCGCGGCAGCGCGAGCGCCGTGCCGACCGCCTCGCGCAGCAGCTGGTACGGGCCGAGCGCGAGCGGTCCGTCCGCGCCGAGCACCCGGCCGGGGGCGCCGGCCCGGCGGGCGGCCAGCGCGGAGCGGACGGTGTGGAAGCCGCTGGTCACGACGGTGCAGCGGTAGCCGGGGCGTTCGGCGGCCATCAGGGCGGCGCTGAAGCGCAGGTTCTCGGCGGTGTTCACGGCCCGCTCCTCGCGCCGGATCCGCTCGGGCGGCACGCCCCGGGCGATCAGGTAACGGGCCATCGCGCCGGCCTCGGTGCACTCCTCGTGCGGCCCCTTGCCGCCGGTCACCAGCAGCAGCGGGGCGTGCCCGGCGGCCTCCTCGGCGGCGAGGCGTTCCAGCGCGGCGTCCAGCCGGGCGGCCAGGGTCGGCGCGGGCTCGCAGCCGTCCAGCGCGGCGCCCAGGACCACCAGGTAGTCGGCGCCCAGGGGCAACGGCCGGCGGCGCTGGAGCAGCGCGCAGCCGAGGAAGCCGAGCAGCCACAACAGGACGTACCCGCCGACCACGGCGGCGGGCGTGAACAGGGCGTGCATACCCGTCGAACGCGGCCGGCGGAACCACCGTTCCGCGACCGGACGGGAGGGTGGTATGACGGAGCCCACGTCCTCGGGGGAGGACGTGGGCTCCGGGGGCGGTCGGGGCAGGGGCCGGGGGCTCGGGGGCGCTCCGGGCGGCTGGGCTCAGCCGGCGTCGGCCGCCGGGGTGACCGGGGCGGGGGGCGTGGCGGGGTCGGCGGGGGCCGCCGGGCGCCGGGCGCCCTTGTGCAGCGAGGCGAGGTAGGCGTTGTACGCCTCCAGCTCGGCGTCGCCGCTGCGCTCCTCCGCGCGGTCGCGGCGGCGGGCCTGCCGCTGCTCGGAGCCCATCCACTGGTAGACCAGCGCGATCAGCACGATCGCGGTCGGGATCTCGCCGAACGCCCAGGTGATGCCGCCGGCCAGCTTCTGGTCCTCCAACAGGTCCGTCCCGGGCGGTGCGCCCTGGACGGTGAAGGTGGAGACCAGCGGGTGGCTGGCCATCATCACCGCCACGCCGAAGAAGGCGTGGAACGGCATCCCCATGAACAGCTCGATGATCCGCATCACGTGGCCGGGGCGGTGCGGGCCCGGGTCCACGCCCATGATCGGCCAGAAGAAGGCCAGACCGGTCATGAGGAAGTGGACCATCATGAAGATGTGCCCGAAGCGGTACTGCATCAGGACGTCGAACACCGGGGTGAAGTAGACCCCGTACAGGCTCGCGATGAACAACGGGATGGTGAACGCCGGGTGGGAGATCACCCGGACGTACCGGCTGTGCAGCAGCGCCACCAGCAGCTCGCGCGGACCGCGCGGCCGCCCCTTCCCCGTCGGGCGCAGGGCGCGCAGCGCGAGGGTGATCGGGGCGCCGAGCAGGAGCAGGATCGGCGTCAGCATGGACAGCACCATGTGCTGGATCATGTGCGCGCTGAACAGCACCATGCCGTAGTCGTTCAGCCCGCTGCAGGTGACCAGCAGCATGCTGGCGACGCCCGCGACCCAGCCGACGACCCGGCCGACCGGCCATCGGTCGCCGCGCCGGTACAGCCGGACCACACCGACCAGGTACAGCGCCAGCGCGACCAGGCCGCCGAGCAGGAACACCCAGTCCGGGGACCAGGTCCACACGTGGGAGAGGCTGAACGGGCCTAGTCGGGTCATCCCGCCGTGGTGGTGCATTCCTGACATTCCGTCGCCCATCGGCGGGTCCCGCTTTCCGTCCTCGTGGTCCCCGCTGGGGGTCCGGTTCGCCCGTTTTGCTTGGCATACAGCCTAGGTGGGCCTTACCCCGGCCATACCGCCGCCCCCTCCGTACGGGCTCCTCGCGGGCTCGTGCGTGCTTCGCGCGTGCTTCGTGCGTGCTTCGTGCGTGCTTCGTGCGTGCTTGGCGTGGGCCGCTCCCCGGCGCGTGACGCCGTGGCTAGACTGACCGGCCGGTCGGCAGGGAGGAGTCAGCCATGGCGGCGGCGCAGCGGCCCGGGGCACGGACCACGGTCGCACTGACCGGGGCGACCGGCTTCATCGGCTCGGCCGTACGGGCGGCCCTCGCGGCGCGCGGCGTCCCGGTGCGGGCGCTGGTGCGCGGGGAGCCCGTCGCGGACGGGCACACCGCGTGGGTGCGCGGCGACCTCGCCGACGGGGCGGCGCTGGCCGAACTCTGCGCGGGGGCCGGGACGCTGCTCCACCTCGCCTCCCGGGTCGGCGGCGGTGCCGAGGACTGCGCGGCGGTCAACGACCGGGGCACGGCGGCGGTGATGGCGGAGGCCACCCGGGCCGGGATCCGCCGGATCGTCCACCTGTCGACGACGGCGGTGTACGGCGAGGGCCCGCACGCGGGCATCGGTGTCGACGAGGTGCCCACCGCGCCGCTGTCCGAGGCCAGCCGCACCCGGCTGCTCGGCGAGGGCCACGCGCTGACGGCCGGCGCCGTGGTGCTGCGCCCGGCGCTCGTCACCGGGGCGGGCGACCGCTGGGTGGTGCCCGGCCTGGCCGAGCTGGCCCGGCGGGTGCCGGGTCGCTGGGCGGGCGGCGAGGTCCGGCTCTCCCTGGTGGACCGGACGGACCTGGCCCGGCTGATCACCGCGCTCGCCCTGGACGCCCCGGCCCCGGTGGCGGGCGTCCACCACGCCGCCCACCCGGAACCGGTCCGCAGCGGTGACCTGCTCGACGCCCTGGCCGGGCTCGGACTGCTGCCCGCCCTGGACGGGCCGGCGCTTCCCTGGGAGGAGTGCCGCCGACTGCTCGCGGCGACGACGCCGGGGCAGGTCTCCGAGCGTCAGTTGGCGATGATCGCCCGTGACCACTGGTACCGCAGCGACGACGTCTGGCGGCTGGCCGGCTGCACGCCCGGTCCGGGCCCGCTGGCCCGCCTGGCGGGGGCGGCCCCGTGGTACCGGGCGGCGCTCGGGCTGGACTGAGGCGGGCGTCGACTACGTCTGTAGTTACTAACGTCCGCCGTTACTACGTCCATAGTCGCTGCGTTTGTCGTTACTACCCCGTCGTCACTACATCCGCAGTTACTACGCCCGTCGTCTACGCCTGGAGGCGCCGGGCTCTCGCGTCCAGGAACCGCTGCTCCGCCAGGCTCGCCGTGGCCTTCGCCGCGCGGAGGTAGTGGTCGTACGCGCCCGCGCGGTCGCCGAACCGCTCCAGCAGGTGCGCCCGGACGGAGAGCAGCCGGTGGTGGCCGGCCATCCGCTGGTCGCCGTCCAGGGTGGCGAGCAGGGCGAGCCCGGCCTGCGGGCCGTCCCGCTCGGCGAGGGCGACGGCGCGGTTGAGGGTGACCATCGGATTGGGGGCGATCCGCTCCAGGATCAGGTAGAGGGCGTGCACCTGCGCCCAGTCGGTCTCCTCGGCGGTGGCGGCGTCCGCGTGGGTCGCGGCGATGGCGGCCTGGAGCTGGTACGGGCCGAGCTCCGGGCAGGCCAGTGCGGCCTTGGCCAGCTCGGTGCCCTCGTCGAGCAGGGCGCGCTCCCAGCCGGTGCGGTCCTGCTCGGCCAGCGGGACCAGGTCGCCGGCCGCCGTCGTCCGCGCCGCCCGGCGCGCGTGGGTGAGCAGCATCAGGGCGAGCAGCCCGGTCACCTCGCCGTCCTCGGGTAGCTGGGCGCGCACCATCCGGGCCAGCCGGATCGCCTCCTGGGCGAGGTCGGCGCGGTGCAGTTCGCTGCCCGAGGATGCAGTGTAGCCCTCGTTGAAGATCAGGTAGAGCACGTGCAGGACCACCCGCAGCCGCTCCTGGCGCTCGGCGCCCTGGGGGAGGGCGAAGGAGCTGCCGGCCGCCCGGATCCGCTGCTTGGCCCGGCTGATCCGGGCCGCCATGGTCGCCTCCGGCACCAGGAAGGCCCGGGCGATCTCCGCGGTGGTCAGGCCGCCGACCGCACGCAGGGTCAGCGCGGTCTGCGAGGCGGCGGTGAGCGACGGGTGGCAGCAGAGGAAGAGCAGGAGCAGGGTGTCGTCGGTGTCCGGCACCTCCTCGGGCACCACCTCGGCGGCAGTGGTCGCGTTCTCGCGCTCGCGGCGGGCGTGGTCGCTGCGGATCTGGTCGACCAGCCGCCGGGCCGCGACGGTCACCAGCCAGCCGCGCGGACTGTCCGGCACGCCGTCCTGGGGCCACTGCACGCTCGCGGCGAGGACTGCCTCCTGCACGGCGTCCTCGCAGCCCTCGAAGCGGCCGTACCGCCGTACCAGCGTGCCGAGGACCTGCGGCGTGAGATCACGCAGCAGGTCCTCGAAGTCCGGTGCTGTCATGCCTCCAAGTGTCCGTCGGAGAACATCACCTGGCGCACCTCGACGCCCAGCCCCTCGATCGCGGCGTCCGGGATCCGCGCGGCGAGCTCGATCGCCCGCTCCTTGTCCTCGCAGTCGACCAGGTAGAAGCCGCCCAGGAACTCCTTGGCCTCCAGGAAGGGGCCGTCGGTGACCGCCGGCTGGCCGTCGCGCACCGTGACCACGGCGGCCTGGGACGGGTCGACCAGCGCCTGGGTGACGATCAGTTCGCCGGAGGACTTCAGCGCCTCGATGAACTCGCCGTGCCCGGCGCCGAGCGCCGCCTTCTCCTCGTCGGTCAGCGCGTCCAGCACCGCCGGGTTGATGTGGAGGCTGATCAGGAACTTCATGTCGTACTCCTCGTGGTGGTCGGGCCCCGGTCGGGCCCTTCGCCCGTACGGTCGGAGCCGGCGCCGCCGTCTTGACGTCCCCGCCGGAGAAATCTCCCACGAGTTCCCTACCGGCGCACCGCTCACCGGTGTCAAGAAGTCCCCGGCCGTTCCGACCGCCCGGCGCAAGGTTTCCGAGGAGGAGGAAGTCGCCGGGATGAGCGAGACGAGAGTGAACCGGGCACGGCTGGGACTGGCCCTGCTGATGCTGCCGACCCTGCTGGTCGCGATGGACATGACGGCATTGCTGCTCGCCCTGCCGAGGCTGAGCGCCGACCTGGGCGCCTCCGGAGTCCAGCAGCTGTGGATCAGCGACGGCTACGGGCTGATGGTGGCCGGACTGGTCATCACCATGGGCACACTGGGCGACCGGATCGGCCGCCGGCGCCTGCTGCTCATCGGGGCGGCGGCCTTCGGGGTGTTGTCGGTGGTCGCCGCCTTCGCCGTCGACCCGCTGATGCTGATCGTGGTACGGGCCCTGCTGGGCGTCGC
The DNA here is from genome assembly GCF_044329365.1 of Kitasatospora sp. NPDC017646. Lineage (NCBI taxonomy): Bacteria > Bacillati > Actinomycetota > Actinomycetes > Kitasatosporales > Streptomycetaceae > Kitasatospora > Kitasatospora sp. NPDC017646. Next base: position 139,013 of record NZ_JBIRJC010000009.1, read on the forward strand.
CGGGGCGACGCTGGCGCCGTCCACGCTCGCGCTGATCACCAACATGTTCCGGGACGAGCGCGAGCGTGGCCGGGCCGTCGCGGTCTGGGCGACCTGCCAGTTCGCGGGCGGGGTGCTGGGGCCGGTGCTGGCCGGGTTCCTGCTCCAGCACTTCTGGTGGGGGTCGGTGTTCCTGGCGGCCGTCCCGGCCATGGCGGTGCTGCTGGCGGCCGGGCCCGCCGTGCTGCCGGAGTTCCGCAGCGGGGCGGCCGGGCGGCCGGACCCGGTCGGCGTCGGGCTGTCGTTGGTGGCGGTGCTGCTGGTGCTGTACGGCATCAAGCAGCTGCCGGTCGGGGGCGCGCCGCTGGTCCCGGTGGCGGCCCTGCTGGTGGGCAGCGGGGTCGGGTGCGTCTTCGTCCGGCGGCAACTGCGCTCGGAGCGACCGCTGTTGGACCTGCGCCTGCTGCGCGGTCGGCCGTTCACGGCGGTGCTGGTCTCGCTGGTGCTCGCCGGGGCCGCGATGGCCGGCACCGGGCTGCTGGTGACCCAGTACCTGCAGAGCGTGCTGGGCCACTCGCCGTTCGCCTCGGCCGTGCTGTTCGCCCCCATGGGCCTGGCGGTGGCGGTCGGCACCACGGCCGCGCCGCGGCTGGCCGGCCGGGTGGAGCGGACCACCGCGATCGCGGGCGGGCTGGCGCTCTCCGCGCTGGGCGCCCTGCTGCTGGTGGCGGCGGACGAGGACGCGGGCTCACTGCCGCTGGTGTTGACGGGCATCGCGGTGCTTGCGCTGGGCACCGGACCGCTGTTCGCCCTGGGCACCGGGCTGGTCCTCGGCTCGGTGCCGCCGGAACGGGCGGGCTCGGCGGCCTCGATGTCGGAGACCGGCAACTACCTCGGAGGCTCGCTGGGCTTCGCCCTGCTCGGCACCGTCGCCGCCGCGGTCTACCGCAGCCGTACCGGCGGCGGCTCCGACTCGCTGGCGGGCGCGGTCGAGGCGGCCCGGCGCCTGCCCGCCGGGCAGGGCGCCGATCTGCTGCACGGCGCCCGCTCGGCGTTCACGGCCGCGCTGCACGTCGACGGGCTGATCGCGGCCGCGCTGTTCGTCGGCCCGGCACTGCTGACCGTGGCGATGCGCCCGGCGAGGAGCGCCGCGCCAGCGGAGGAAGAAGCGGAGGAGGACGCGCCAGCGGAGGAAGAAGCGGAGGAGGACGCGGCGGTGGAGGAAGAAGCGGAGGAGGACGCGGCGGTCCAGACGGCGCCGGCGTACGAGCGGGCTTGAACCTGCCACCTGTGTCAGGTCCTACCTTCGGGGTGCGACGAACGCGGCATCCACTGAAGGGGGAAGAACGATGAGCAGCGAGCTGACCGGCAAGGTGGCCCTGGTGACCGGTGGCAGCCGGGGGATCGGAGCGGCGGTGGCCAGGCAGCTGGCGGCCGAGGGGGCGGCGGTGGCCCTGACCTACGTCCGGGCCGAGGAGCAGGCCCGGACGGTCGTCAAGGAGATCGAGGCGGCGGGCGGCCGGGCGGTGGCGATCCGCGCCGACCTGGTCGAACCGGAGGCCGCGGCGCGCGCGGTGGAGGAGACGGTCCGGCAGCTGGGCGGCATCGACGTCCTGGTGAACAACGCGGGGTTCCTCACCTACGGCCCGCTCGACGAGGTGTCCGTCGAGGAGCTCGACCAAGTGCTCGCCGTCGACGTCCGCTCGGTGTTCCTGGCCGTCCAGGCCGCCGCCCGGCACATGGGCGAGGGCGGGCGGATCATCAGCATCGGCTCCTGCTTCAACGGGCGGGTCCCCGGCGCGAACTTCGTCCTCCAGGCGACGGCAAAGACCGCGCTCATCGGGCTGACCAAGGGCCTGGCCCGGGAGCTCGGCCCGCGCGGGATCACCGCCACCGTCGTCGACCCGGGCCCGATCGACACCGACATGAACCCGGCCGACGGCGACTCCGCCGCCTTCCAACGCTCGCTCACCGCGCTGGACCGCTTCGGCGAGGCCGAGGACATCGCCGCCGCGGTCGCCTTCCTGGCCGGCCCCGGCGGCCGCTACGTCACCGGTACCGCCCTGGCGGTGGACGGCGGTTACACGGCCTGAGTGAACGGCCGGTGCGGGGGCGGCGACCGGGGCCGCCGCCCCGCGCACGCCGCGGGTGATCATCCGCGTACGCCGCCATCGGCGGGTACGTCATCACCGCCGGCATCGTCGACGAGCTGCGCGAACTCACCCGCCGCTGGCACGAAAAGCCGGAGGACGAGGTCTACCTGTCCGACGCCATCAACGTCTACGCGGCACGCCGCGCCGTGCACGGGCAGGTCATCGCCGGCACCTGGTACGACACCGGCAACCCCGCCGCCTACCTGCGCGCCCAGTTCGCGGCGGCGCTCGCCAACCCCGAGTTCGGGCACGAGCTGCGCCAACTGGCGGGCGGGCTGGCGCCGGTGGAGTGAGGCGTCGGCTCAGCTGCGGTCGTGGTCCCCGGTCGCGCCGTCGGCGAGCTCGCGCAGGATGTCCATGTGCCCCGCGTGCCGGGCGGTTTCGGTGGTCATGTGGATGAGCACCCAGCGCAGCGAGACCGTCCGGCCCGACCAGGAGGTGCCCTGGGAGTCCAGCTCCAGCTGGTTGATCGCCTCGTCGGCGGCGGCCCGGGCGCGGGCGTAGAAGGCCAGCACGTCCGCCGTCGACTCGTGCGGCTCGATCCGCAGGTCGGAGCCGTCGTCGGCGTCGACGTCGAACGGCAGGGGGCCGGTCTCCAGGCCGAAGGTCTCGCGGAACCAGCCGAGTTCGGCGCCGCCGAGGTGCTTGACCAGCCCCAGCAGGTTCGTCCCCGAGGGCGTCATCGGCCGGCGCAGCCGCTCGTCGTCCAGGCCCTGGACCTTCCACAGCACCGCGTCGCGGTGCCGGTCCAGGGCCGCGTGCAGGCTCTCCTTCTCGCCGCCGGTGAACGGCACGATCTTGACCATGCGCGGGACGGTAGCAGACCCGCCCGGCCGGGCGGTACCGGCCGGTGCTCCGGGCCCGCGCCGATCGTCCGGGGGCGGCCGGCCCCGGACGGGTCAGGCCTTCGGCGCCACGGTGTTCCCGCCGCGGCGGCCGACGGCGAAGTCGGGGCCCGGGCGGCAGGAGTCCTCCTCCCGCCTGCGGAGGTCAGCTCTTGCAGGCGGGGCCGCAGCGCCGAGGAAAGCGCCCGCTCCTCCCCGCACCCGCAGGGGTCAACCAGTCCGTGGGCTCTGCTACCAACAGCGCCCGGCGCAAGCTGGCCGGGCCCCGAGCAGCCCGGGCCACGGTGAGCGTTGGGACGGCCTGTCCGTCTCGCTCGGGCCTATCGCCAGCAGGCGCCGGCGGAGGCGTCGGCAGCTCGTCCGGCGGTCGGCGTCGGGAAAGGGGCACGGGTCGACCTCAAGAACCGTCGACCGTCGTCGTTTCCTCGACGGTACGGATCCGCGCAGTTGTTGTCGGAGCGGTGTGCCGCATGGCCCGTGTGCGAGGAGTAGGCGCGTGCCGGTTTCCTGCGGGATCAGCTTCCCGGAACCAGGGTGTTCTCGTTGGTGCGGCCGGCGGCGAAGTCGTCGATGTTGCGGGCGGTGGCGTCGATGATCTGGCTGACGGCGGTGCGGGTGAAGTAGGCCTGGTGGCTGGTGACCAGGACTTGGGGGAAGGTGACCAGGCGGGCGAGGACGTCGTCGGTGATGCCGTGGATGGATCGGTCGGTGAAGAAGACGCCGGTCTCCTCCTCGTAGACGTCGAGGCCGACGCCGGACAGCCGGCCGGCGCGCAGGGTCTCGACGAGGGCGGTGCTGTCGATGAGGGCGCCGCGGCTGGAGTTGATGAGGATGGCGTCGTCCTTCATCCGGGCCAGGGCGGCGGTGTCGATGAGGTGGTTGGTGGCCGGGACGAGGGGGACGTGCAGGCTCACCAGGTCGGCGCGGGTGAGGAGTTCGGGCAACTCGGTGTAGTGCATGCCGAGTTCGCGGCAGGCGGGGTTCTCGGTGATGTCCCAGCCGAGCAGTTCGGTGCCGAAGCCGGCCGCGATCCGGGTGAAGCACTCGCCGATCTTGCCGGTGCCGATCACCCCGACGGTCATCCCGTGGACGTCCCGGCCGAGCAGTCCGTCGAGGCGGAAGTCGAACTCGCGGGTGCGGGAGGCGGCGCGGGTGAGGCGGCGGTTGACGGCGAGCGCGAGGGCCCAGGCGTGTTCGGCGACCGCGTACGGGCTGTAGTGGGAGACCCGGGCGACGGTGAGGCCGAGGTCGGCGGCGGCTTCCAGGTCGATGTTGTTGAAGCCGGTAGAGCGCTGGGCGATCAGCTTGGTGCCCCCTGCGGCCAGCAGGGCGAGCGTCTCGGCATCCAGCACGGCGTTGACGCTGCTGCTGACGGCCGGGTACCCGGCGGCGAGCGGGGCGGTGTCGCGGTCGAGGAACACGTCCAGGCAGCGAAGCCCGTGCCGGCCCGCGAAGGCCCCCTCCAGCAGCGGCCGTTCGTCGGCCTGCACGCCGTACGCCAGGATCTCCATGGCCGTCCCTCCGGTCAGCTCCCCGGCCCACGCTAACGGGAGGGCGGCGGGAACGCCTGCCGGGCGTGCGGGAGCCCCCGGCCGGCGACCGGGGGCTCCCGCACGGGCGCTGTGACGATCAGATGACCGTCTCGGCCTCCTGGTAGCGCTCCTGCGGGACGGTCTTCAGCTCGGCGACCGCCTCGGCCAGCGGCACCAGGTTGATGTTGGTGCCCTGCAGCGCGGTGATGTGCCCGAAGGCGCCCTTGTGGACGGCCTCGACGGCGTGCCAGCCGAAGCGGGTGGCGAGCACCCGGTCGTAGGCGGTCGGGGTGCCGCCGCGCTGGGTGTGGCCGAGGATCACGGGGCGGGCCTCCTTGCCGAGGCGGTGCTCCAGCTCGCGGGAGAGCTGGGTGGCGATGCCGGTGAAGCGCTCGTGACCGTAGACGTCCTTGGTGCCCTCCTCCCAGTGCATGGTGCCGGGCTCGGGCTTGGCGCCCTCGGCGCAGACCACGATGGCGAACTTCTTCTGCCGGTCGAAGCGCTCGCGGACGACGGCGGTGAGCTTCTCGATGTGGAACGGGCGCTCGGGGACGACGATGGCGTGGGCGCCGGCCGCCATGCCCGCGTTCAGCGCGATCCAGCCGGTGTGCCGGCCCATGACCTCGACGACCATGACCCGCTGGTGGGACTCGGCGGTGGTCTTCAGCCGGTCCAGGGCCTCGGTGGCGACGGACACGGCGGTGTCGAAGCCGAAGGTCACGTCGGTGGCGGCGATGTCGTTGTCGATGGTCTTCGGCACGCCGACGATCGGCAGGCCCGCGTCGCTCATCAGCTTGGCGGCCTTCAGGGTGCCCTCGCCGCCGATCGGGATCACCGCGTCCAGGCCGAGGTCCGAGCAGTACTTCTTGGCCCGCTCCACGCCGTCCCGCAGGTGGCTCGGCTGCACCCGGGAGGAACCGAGGATGGTGCCGCCCTGGGCGAGGATGCCGCTCACCGAGTCCAGGGTCAGGGGGCGGTGGTGCCCTTCCAGGAAACCGCGCCAACCGTCCTCGAACCCGATGATCTCGTCGCCGTGGTCGACCACCCCCCGGTGCACCACGGAACGGATCACCGCGTTCAGGCCGGGGCAGTCACCGCCGCTGGTCAGCACTCCGATACGCATTAGCTTTGCAACTCCCGAGCAGAACCGAGGAACGGCCGGACTACAGGCTGGGACGACGAGCCGACACCGTGACGAGGCGCTCCCGCACCGGGATGGCGGGGAGGTGGCCGCGGGGTGAAGGACCGGCCGATCCGGACAGAAGGTCCGAAAACGGCCGCGAGGTCGAGCATACGGCCCCTGGTCCGGCCGGGCAGGAGCCGACGCGGGAGCGGCGCCGTCGGCGCCCCCGCGCGGAATTGCAGCCTGCTGCCGAGGAGGGTGTGCAGCCGGCAGCCCCATTGTCGTACGTCCGGGACCGCCCGCGGGCCGGGTGACCGCATCGCGGGCACCCGGGCGGGGCGAACGGGCGCACGACGGGGGTGCGTCGTGGGTAACTACTACCCGGTACTGACTACGCGGGGCGCGTCGTGGCGGCGATGCGCTCGGCGCGCAGCGCGTCGTACCAGGTGGTGTCGGCCGGCGGCAGGGCGTTGACGTCCAGCGCCAGCCGGATCAGCATGTCGGCGACGGCGGGATTGCGGGCCAGTACCGGGCCGTGCATGTAGGTGCCGAAGACGGTGTCCCGCCAGGCGCCCTCGGTGCCGTCGCCGGTGCCGTTGCCCCGGCCGACGGTGACGGTCGCGAACGGCTGGGCGCCCTGGCCGAGGTGGGTGATGCCCTGGTGGTTCTCGAAGCCGGTCAGCTGCGGCAGGCCGAGCCGCGGGTCGATGTCGGCGAGCACGTCGCCGACGCAGCGGGCGCCCTCGCCGCGGGTGGTCCACACGTCCAGCAGGCCCAGGCCCTGCTCGCGCTCGCCCAGGTCGTTGACGAACTCGTGGCCCATGATCTGGAAACCGGCGCAGACGCCGAAGATGATCGCGCCGTTCTCGGCGGCCCGTACCAGGCCGCTGTCGGCGCGCAGCCGCTCGGCGGCCAGCCGCTGCGGGCGGTCCTCGCCGCCGCCGATCAGGTAGATGTCCCCGCTGGTGGGGATCGCCTGGTCGGACCGGACGTCGATCCGGGTCACGTTGAGATGGCGCTGGCGGGCCCGGCGCTCCACGACCAGGGCGTTGCCCCGGTCGCCGTAGGTGCTGAGCAGGTCCGGGTAGACCCAGACCACGCGCAGGCTGCTCTCACTCATCCTCGAAGGCCTTCCGTCACGAAAAGACTGGTGTGCGGGCGCGGCATCAGCCGGCCACGACCTTCCGCAGCTGCTGGAAGGCGGTGTAGTTGGCGATGGCCTCGATCCGGCCGGGCGGGGCCATCCGGACGGCCTGCTCCAGGGTGTCCACCACGTGGAACTGCAGCCCGGCGACCTCCAGGCGGACGGCCAGGTCCAGCTTGCGCTGGCCCATCACGAAGATCGGGTGCCCGGCGAGGCGCTCGTAGTCGACGTCCCACAGCCAGGAGGTGTCGGTGCCGTCGGCGTCGAGGGCGTTGACCGAGAGCAGGACCGGCGCCGGCGGGCCGTCGATCAGCGAGAAGGTCTCCAGCCAGCCGGCCGGGTTCTTCGCGAGCAGCAGGCGGATGTCCCGGCCCTGGTACTGGACCACGTCGTAGCGGCCGGCCACGGCGGTCACGGAGCGCATCCGCTCCAGCGCGACCTGGGGGGAGACGCCGAACACGGCGGCGACGGCCGCCGAGCTGGTGGCGTTGGCCAGGTTGGCCCGGCCGGGCAGCTGAAGCTGGATCGGCCAGGCGCCGCGCTGCGGGTCGATCACGTGGGTGCCCTGGAGCGCCCAGTGCGGGTTGGGGCGCCGGAAGCCGCACTCCTGGCAGAACCAGTCGTCGCCGGGGCGCTGCATCACACCGCCGCAGGCGGGGCAGGACCAGGCGTCCTCCTTCCAGGCCTGCCCGGCGGCCACCCAGACCACCTTCTTGCAGGAGGAGGCGGCCCAGGTCACCAGCGGGTCGTCGGCGTTGGCGATGACCACGGCCTCGGTGTCCTGGAGGCCCTCGCGCCACTTCTCCGCCATCATGCGGGTCTCGGCGGCGCGGTCGAGCTGGTCGCGGGAGAGGTTGAGCAGGGCGATCGCCTTGGGGTGGGTGTCGCGGGCGACCGTCGCCAGGTACTTCTCGTCGACCTCGATCACGCCGAACCGGGCGTCCGTGCCGCCGGCCAGGGCGGAGGTGATGCCGGCCGGCATGTTGGCGCCCAGGGCGTTGGAGACCACCGGGCCGGCGGCGCGCAGCGCCTCGGCGATCAGGCGGGTGGTGGTGGTCTTGCCGTTGGTCGCGCTGACCAGGACGACGTCGAGGTGGTCGGCGAGGGTGGCGAGCAGATCGGGGTCGAGCCTGAGGGCGACCTTGCCGCCGATCACCGAGCCGCTTCCGCGACCGGCCTTACGGGACACGGCGGCGGCGACCTTGCCGGCCGTGACCGCGATCTTGGCGCGGGCCGGCAGCGAGGCGTCGCGTGCGCCTGTGGGCTCCGATTCGGTGCCTGCCATGCTCAGTGGTTCCTCCTTGCTGCGGCACCGCCTGCCGGCCGGATAACGGGCCGTCGGGCGGCGGGGACGGGGTCAGCCTACCGACTCCGTCGCCCGACCGGACGATCCGGACCCCGCGCCGCCTGCTGCGACGCGGCCGCAGGGGCCGCTGACGGTCCGTCAAGGACGGCGGTGTACGGAGGGACCTTCGTTTTCCCGGGGGACGCTCCGCCGCCGGTCCCGGGTTTCCCGGGCATCCGGTGAGGATGTGGTGAAGAAATGATCAGCAGCTCGGGGCGGGTGCGGCTGTCGGGGCGGCAGCGGCTCCGGCGGCCAGGGTGGCGGTGATCACCAGCGTGCCGTCCTCGGTGCGGAAGTCCAGCGGTGCCGCAAGCCGGCGCATCGCGGCGATCAGCCCGGCGTTGGCGGCCTGGGTCACCGCGTACACCGTGCCGATCCCGGTCGCCCGGGCCGTCGCGGCCAGCCGCAGCAGCAGGGCCACGCCCAGCCCGCGCCGCTGCCAGGCGTCCTCGACCAGCACGGCCAGCTCCGCCTCCTCGTCGTCCCACATCAGGTGCCCGAGGGCGAGGATCCGCCCGTCCGGGGCGGCCACGACCAGGCTGCGGCCGTGCCGCGGGTCCAGCAGGTGGTCCAGGTAGCGGTCGGCGTCGCGGACCGGCCCGTGGTAGCGCAGCCGCAGCGCGTCGGGGGAGCAGCGTCCGTGCATCGCCAGGGCCGCCGCCTTGTCGGCCGGCCCGGCGGGGCGCAGCACCAGTCCGGTCCCGTCCGGCAGGGACAACCGGGATACCGCCTCCGCGCCCCGGACGGCCGGAGCCGGGTGCGGCCGGGCCTGCCGGGGGACCGGGCGCTCCGGCACCGCGCACCTGGAGCGTGGGTCCGACCTGCGGAAGGGCCGGTGCCAGAGCCGTTCGAGGCGAGTGCGGGATGCCGTCATGGGGGCGACGCTACCGACGGCTCGCTTCCGTCCGGTTACGTGATCGTGAACGCACGAATGCCCGGGAGTGCGCGACCGTCCCGCCGGGACCACCCCGGAACAGGTCCGCCGGTGCCTCATGCGGACGGGACAACGGGCGGCCGACGGTGGAGTCCGTGCCCGGCGCCCCTGGTGAGCAGGCCCGCGGGGGCCCGTACGTCCACGCACCTCCCCGCACCGAAGGCCCTCCCATGCGCGAAACCACCTCCGTCCAGGCCGCCGCCACCCTCCCGCACGCCCGCCGGCCCCCGGCCGGCACCGCGCTGACCGGGCTGCTCGACCGGCAGGTCCGGGTGCTGATCGTCGACGCCCTGCCGCTCACCGCCAACGGCAAGGTCGACCTCAAGGCCCTCGCCGCCTCCGTCGCCGTCCGCACGGCCGAGGTCCGCAGCGAGTACGTCGCCCCGCGCACCGGGCACGAGTGCCGGCTGGCGGAGGTCTGGGGGCAGGCGCTGAAGTACGAGGAGGTGTCGGTGGCGGACGAGTTCTTCGCCGTCCGCGGCAACTCGCTGATCGCCGTCGCGCTGGTCAACCGGATCAACCGCGAGTTCGGGACCGCACTGCCGCTCCAGGTGGTCTTCGAGTGCCCGCGGCTGGGCGACCTGGCGGCGCGGATCGCGCTGGCTCAGGGCGGGTCACGGGCCGCGGCCTCCCGGCTGGTGCCGCTGCGGACGGGGGAGCAGGGCCGGCCGGTGTTCTGCTGGCCCGGGCTGGGCGGCTACCCGATGAACCTGCGGCTGCTCGGCCGGGAGGCGGGCGACGGTCGCGCCTTCTACGGCGTCCGGGCGCACGGCATCAACGAGGGCGAGACGCCGTACGCCACCATCCGGGAGACGGCCGCCGCCGACGTCGCCGAGCTGCGCCGGGTGCAGCCGGAGGGCCCGTACACGCTGTGGGGCTACTCCTTCGGCGCCCGGGTCGCCTTCGAGGCGGCCTGGCAGCTTTCCGCGAGCTGGGCGAGCGCCGGCTGGCGGCGCCGGTGACCGTCTTCAAGGCCTCGGGCGACGGCTACTCCTTCAGCGAGGGCAGCACCGGCTACTCGGCCGCCCCGCCCACCGTGGTGGAACTGGCCGGGGACCACTACGGGGTGCTGAAGGAGAACGGGGTGCTCGAACTCGCCGCCGCCATCCGGGCGGTGGCGCGGAGGACGGCATGACCCGCTCTTGACGGAACACGCTCACGGATGGCCCAGGATCCGTGACCGCCCGAGCCCCTTCGGATAGGGATGGCTCGCATTCTCCGCCGACCCATCCCGATCCGAAGGGGCTCCCCGATGTCCGTGAAGAACTCCGCACTCGCGGCTGCCTGTTGCGCCCTGCTGCTGGGCGCGCCGCTCGCCCTCGCCCAGTCGGCCGCCGCCAACTCCAGCATCAACAGCACCAGCGACACCGGCAACAACGGCCCCAAGACCCCGCAGGAGGCGGCCGCCTGCAGAGCCGTGACCGGCGCCCTGCTCGGGGGCTTCGGCAGCATGCTGGGCAACGCGGTGTGCGTGATCCAGCCCGCGACCCAGGGCTGACCGGACGGGACCGGCCGGGGGGGGCAGAGCACGGCGCGCGCCGCCGGCGACGGCACGGACAGGCACGGCCGGCGCGCGTTAGCACGGTTGGGTGGGGGTAATTCG
>NZ_JBIRJC010000009.1:149680-282699 GCF_044329365.1 Kitasatospora sp. NPDC017646
GGGGGGGGGGGCCCCCGGGGGGGGGGCCCCCGGGGGGCGCCCCCCCCCCCCCCCCCCCCCCCCCGCCCCGGGCGGGGGGGGGGGCGGGCGCCCCCCCCCCCCCCCCCCCCGCCGGTCCCGTCACGTTCGGGCCCGGCCGCTGCCGGATCCGGACGGTGCGGTGCGGATCATTCGCGTGCTGACGTACCATCCGGCGATCTGTTGAACGTTTGTTTGCTCGAATGGGATGACATGGCGGACATGGAGAACGAGCAGCCGTCCGAGAGACCCAGTGGCCTGCGGGCGATCTGGGCCAACACCCTGGAACCGGTGGCCCCGCTGCCGTGGTACCGCACGGTGCCCCGCAAGGCCTGGAGCGCGGGCGGGGTGGTCGTCGCCCTGTTCACGGCCCTGACCGTGGCCGCAGTGACCGGCGCCGGGGCCCCGCCCGCGCACCGGATCGTCCTGGCGGACCGGATCGGCGACCAGGAGCGGATGCCGGACGACGACGTGGTCACGACCGAAAGCGCCCGCCTGCACAGGAACCTGACCGCGCTGAGGCCTTACCGGGACGTGTCCGTGGCGGGCTACGGCCCCGTCGGCTCGGGCCGGAGGACCCTGCTGGTTGCCGGGATGACGGGGAGCTTCCCGGACGCCCGGGGGGAGCTGGACCGGCAGTTCGGCGCGCTCTGGGGCTCCGACGCCTCCCGCTGGCCCGACGACGAGCCCATCCGGGAGCGCCAGGACTACCCGGTCGGCGCGCTCGGCGGCGCGCTCGACTGCGCGGTCATGGGCGATTCCAGCGCTTCCCGGACCGTCTGCGTCTGGGCGGACGGCACGACCGTCGGCGCCGTCATCGACGGGACCGGCGAGACCCGCCCGGACGACCTGGCCAAGCGCGCGCTGGAGATCCGCACGGCCGTCGAGGTCGAGGTCGAGGACTGAGGCCCGTTCGGGTCAGGCGATCCGGGTCGGGGCGTCCTGGAGGCTGTGGCCGCTGGCGGTGAGGAGGGCGCTCAGGGCGGCGGGGGTGAGGGTGTGGGGGGTGCGGAGGAAGAGTTCGTCGGCGGCCGGGTGGGGGTGGAACGAGAGCAGCGTGATCCGGTGCTCGGCGAGGGTGGCGCCGGTGTGGGCCAGCGCGGTGGTGCGCACCCGCCACAGGACGGTCGGGGGAGGGGCGTGCGGGGACCACCAGGCGTGCAGCAGGGCGGTGGTGAGCAGTGCGACGGCGGAGCCGGCGAGGACGACCGGGCCGTCGGAGCCGTGGAGGACGACCTTCGCGATCAGGTCGGCCGCGGTGACGGAGAGGAAGGCGGCGGCGAGCTCGACGGTGTCGCGTCGCCAGCGGCGGGCGCGGTGCGGGGAAGACTTCGAGTGCTCCATGGCCTCCACCGTGCCCGACCGGTGTTTCCTGATCGCGAAGCGGCCGTGACCTGGTGGTTAAGGCCCACCACGGTGTGTTACGGCAGCAGCGTGCGGGCGGCGGCCTTCACCTCGGAGAGCAGGAGGTGGAGGTCCTCCTCGGTGGTCGCGGCGTTGAGCAGGCAGGCGCGGAGCATCTCGTGCCCGCCGAGCAGTGCTCCGGTGACGAAGACCCGGCCGCGCCGCTGGACGGCCACAGGGAGGTCGCGGTTGAGGGCGTCGCGGGCGGCGGCGTCCAGGCCGGCGGCCCGGTGGCGGAACGCGACGATGGAGGTCTGGACCTCCGCCAGAAGCTCCAGTTCCCCGTCGGCCTTCACGAGTTCGCCGAGCCGGCGGGCGAGGGCGGTGCAGTGGGCGATGTCCTGGGCGAGGCCGGTGCGGCCGCGGTGGGCGATGGTGGCCCAGACCTTGAGGGCGCGGAACGGGCGGGTCTGCTCGGTGCCGTGCTCGGAGAACCAGCCGAGCGCCCCGGCCGCCTCGTCGCGCAGGTAGGACGGGACGAGGCTGAAGGTGCCGCGAAGCTCGTCGGTGTCGCGGACCAGGGCGCAGCCGCAGTCGACCGGGACGCCGAGCCACTTGTGGGGGTCGAGGGCGAGCGAGTCGGCGCGCTCCAGGCCGGCGTAGCGGTGGGTGATCGTGGGGTCGAGGCGGCCGAAGGCGCCGTACGCGCCGTCCACGTGCAGCCACAGTCCGTGCTCCTCGCAGAGGTCGGCGATCGGGCCGAACTCGTCCACCGCGCCGGTGCCGACGGTGCCGGCCGAGGCGACGACCAGGAAGGGCAGCAGTCCGGCCGCGCGGTCGCGCTCGACGGCCGCCCGCAGCCCGGCGGGGTCGAGGCGTCCGTCGGGGCCGGTGGCGACGGTGCGCAGGTGCCTGCTGCCGAGCCCGAGGAGTTCGGCGGCCTTGCGGACGCAGGAGTGGGTCTCGCCGGTGACGTAGCCGACCAGCGGCGGCAGGCCGCTCAGGCCCTCCTCGCGGACGTCGTGGCCGGCCCGGCGGGCGGCACGGTTGCGGGCAGCGGCGAGGCAGACGATGGTCGCCATCGAGGTGCCCGAGGTGAGCAGCCCGCCGCCGGCCGGGTGCGGGAAGCCGACCAGTTCGGCGATCCAACGGACGACGGCGCGTTCGAGGTGGACGTCGGCGTGGTCGCCGCCGGCCGAGCTGGGGTTCATCGCGGCGGCGGCGAGGGTGGCGAGCACCCCGGCGGGGGCGGGGGCGGAGTTGACCCAGCCGAAGAAGCGCGGGTTGCCGTTGCCCATGGGGTGGGGGAGGACGTCCCGCTCGATGGCGGCCAGCAGTTCGCCGAGCGGGCGGCCCTCGGCGGGCAGCGGGGCGTCGAGCAGGGTCTGCCGGGCGGCGTCGCCCATCGGCTGCCAGACGGGGCGGGCGGGCAGCTCGGCGAGGTAGTCGGAGACCAGGTCGGCGGTGGCGTGGGCGGCGCTGCGGAAGTCCTCGGTGGTCATGGCGTGCTCCAGGGAGGCCGTGGGTGGGACCGGGCCAGGCGCGGCTTCCTCGGCGCACCCTGATCAGACGATCGTCGGGTGATCCTACGCAAGCGGGCCCGCGCCGTGCGGCGCGGGCCCAGCAGGCGGGACGGGGGCGATCGGTCCGTCGTCGGTCCGTCGTCGGTCCGTCGATCGGTCGGGTGATCGGACCGCGGATCGGCCCGGCGATCAGTCCAGCGAGCCGGACAGTCCGCCCGCCGAACGGCAGTAGCCCTGCATCTCCGGGTTGGTGATCTTCGCACAGAGCCGCCCGGCCGCGCCGCCGTCGGTGTAGTTCACCGTGTAGTAGCTGACCAGCCCCTCCGCGCAGGCCTTGCGCTGCCAGCCGTCGGCGGCGGTGGCGCACTGCTGGGCGGCCCAGTCCTCGCGGTCCAGGTTGTACTTCATGGTCCGGGAGCCGACCCCGCGGCTGCAGTCCACCGCCCCGCCGGCGGCCTTGCCGTTGAGGCACCACTTGAGGGCGTCGGCGTAGACCTCGGGGTGGTTCGGGTAGTCGTGCGAGGACAGGTAGAAGGTCGGGGCGTAGAAGTAGCAGGCGGACTGGAACAGGGACGGCTGGTCCTTGCACGGGTACAGCGGGTCCTGGGCGAGCTTGTCGGCGGGCAGGTTGGCCTTGGCCTGCTCGTCCTCCTCGTCCGGGCCGAAGAGCTGCATGAACAGGCCCTCGGAGCAGCGGATCCGGTTCTGTTCGGTGGTGAACTTGTTGCACAGGTCGCGCGCCTTGGCGACGTCCTGCTTGGCGACGAACATCGTGCCGTGGCCCACGCCGTGGATACAGGGGCCGGTGTTCTGGGGGGCGCACAGCTTGAGCAGGTCCACCTCGGGCTGGGTGGAGGCGTTGAGCATCTCCTCGACCGCGCCGTGCAGGTAGCCGGCCGCGCAGGTCTCGTGCGGGAAGGAGATGACCTTCTGGAAGTCCTCGTGGTACCGCTTGACCGCCGCGTGGCCGAGCTCGTGCGCGATCGGGTGGCAGAACCGCACGGTGTACGGCTTCGCCTTGGTGATCCTGTCGAGGTCGGCGAGGGCGACGCCGGGGTCGCTGGCGTCCATCTCGGCCATCAGCTTGTTGCGCAGTGTCGAGCGGGTCCACACCGCCGGGTCGCCGGTCGGGGTGGCGCTCGCCCCGCCGACGGCGACCGGCTGGGCGCCCGCCCCGCCTCCCGGCACGGTCGGGGCTGCCGGGGCCGCGGTGGCCGCCGCGGGCGACCAGTCGGTGACGGCCACCGAACCGAGGCCCAGGACGCCCAGGAGCAGGGCGGTGAGAATCGCGAAGACTCGCGGCTGCATGACGGGATCCCCCGGCGGATCGAGGTGAACGGTTCGCTCCCATCCTGACGGCACGGGGGCGGGATTCCGCGTTTTCGCCCGCCATTCGGGAGGTATCGGCGACGCTACCGCATCGTCCGGACGCCCCGACGCGCCGGGATGGTTCCGGGTGATCAAGCGTCAGCGGTGATCCGGGTGACCGACCGTCCGCCGTGGGCCCGGGACGTGTCCCGTGGGTTTCGGCGGCTCCGGCGAGGACCCGAGAGACACGCCCCGGGGCTCCCGGCGTTCACCCGGACGGAGTAGCGGCCCGTCCGGGGGCCGCCGTGCCGTCCGGGCGGAGCGTCAGAGTTCCAGGGTCACCGGGTACTCCGTCAGCCAGGCGTCGAGGTCCAGCGCGAGGTCGACGGCCAGTCGCACGGACTCGGGGTCGGTGGCCGGGGCGAGCGCGTCGGTGAGGCGCCGCTGGTCGAGCAGGTCGAGGGCCGGGGACTTCCGTCCGGCGGCGAGCCGGGCGAGTTCGGCGCGCAGCTGCGCCGGGTAGAGCGGGTCCATCGACACCGGGTAGGGGCTCTTCACCCGATCGGCGACCTCGGCCGGCAGCACGTCCCGGACGGCGGCGCGCAGCAGGCTCTTCTCCCGGCCGTCGAAGGCCTTCATCGCCCACGGCGCGTTGAAGACGTACTGGACCAGCCGGTGGTCGCAGAACGGCACCCGCACCTCCAGGCCGTTGGCCATGCTCATCCGGTCCTTGCGGTCGAGCAGGATGCAGACGAAGCGGGTGAGGTTGAGGTAGGAGATCTCGCGCATCCGCCGCTCCAGCGGGTCGGCGCGGTCCAGGTGCGGGACCTCGGCGAGTGCCTCCCGGTAGCGGGCCCGGCGGTAGTCCTCCAGGTCGAGCTTGCGCAGCAGGTCGGCGTCGAGCAGGTGCTCGCGCGGGGCGGAGCCCGCGCCGGCGATGGCGGCGACGCTGGCGGCCCAGGGGAAGTCGTCGGTGGCGACCGCCTTCGGGTCGTGGAACCAGCGGTAGCCGCCGAAGAGTTCGTCCGCGGACTCGCCGGACAGCGCGACGGTGGAGTGGCGGCGCACGTCCCGGAAGAGCAGCAGCAGTGAGACGTCCATGTCGCCGACGCCGTTCGGCAGGTCGCGGGCGCGCACGGTCGCGGAGCGCAGGGCCGGGTCGGCGAGCTCGGCGGGGTCCAGCTCGATCACGCTGTGGTCGGCGCCCACGTGGTCGGCGAGCAGCCGGGCGAACGGGCCGTCCTGGGACTGCCGGACCGGGTCGGTGCGGAAGTCCTGCGGCTGCCCGGCGAAGTCCACCGCGAAGGAGCGCACCGGGCCGGCGCCGGCGGCGGCCAGCGTCCTGGCGGCGAGGGCGGTGATGGCGCTGGAGTCCAGGCCGCCGGAGAGCAGCGAGCAGAGCGGCACGTCCGAGTCCAGCTGGCGGTGGACGATGTCGTCCAGCAGGGCCCGGACGGTGGCGATCGTCGCCTCCAGGGTGTCGGTGTGCTCGCGTGCCTCCAGGGCCCAGTAGCGGCGCACCGAGACGCCGCCGCGGCGCACCCGCACCACGTGCCCGGGCCGGACCTCCAGGACGTCCCGGTACGGGGTGAGGTCGGGGGTGCGGGTGTGGGCGAGCAGTTCGCGCAGCCCGTCCAGGTCGACCACGGCGCGGACCGAGGGGTGGGCCAGGACCGCCTTCATCTCGGAGCCGAACACCACGCCGTCCGGAGTCGGGTGGTAGTACAGCGGCTTGACGCCCATCCGGTCGCGGACCAGCAGCAGTTCCTCGCGCCGGGAGTCCCAGACCGCGAAGGCGAACATGCCGTTGAGCCGCTGGGCCAGGCCCTCGCCCCACTCCAGGTAGGCGTGCAGCACGACCTCGGTGTCGCTGCGGGTGCGGAAGCGGTGCCCGGCCGCCTCCAGTTCCGCGCGCAGCTCGCGGTGGTTGTAGACCTCGCCGCTGTAGCTGAGCACGGCCAGGGGGCGGCCGTCGTGCTCGACGGCCATCGGCTGGACGCCGCCCTCGACGTCGATCACCGCGAGGCGGCGGTGGCCGAGCGCGGCGTGCGGCTCCAGGTGGACGCCCCCGGCGTCCGGGCCGCGGCAGACCTGGGTGGCCGTCATCGCGTCGAGGACGTCCCGTTCGGCGATCAGGTCGCGGTCGTAGGCGACCCATCCGGTGATCCCGCACATCAGCAAGCCCTCCGGTCTTCGGCTAGGTGTGCCGGAGATCACGCTAAGGGCGGAGTCGGCGCGGCATCAAGAGTCTGTCGGGAGGGTGGCAGTAGGGGGTCCGAGGGGTAGCCCGGGCAGGAAGTCGTGAAGTCTGCCCGATATCGGGCAAGATCTTTGGCTTCGGCGAGAACCAAGACCTAGAGTTCTCAGTCGTGCCGAGCTCACCCCACCCTCACGAAGACCTCCTCGCCCACCTCGCCCGGACCAGCCCGCTCGGGCCCCGGGAAGCGGCACGGGTCGTGGCGGAGGTGCTGGCGTACTTCTCCGAGACCACCGAGGAGTACGTCCGTCGCCGCCACGGCGAGCTGCAGGCACGAGGCCTCACCAACGAACGGATCTTCACCCGGCTCGCCGAGGAGCTGCCCGCCCGCCGGGTCGCGGCGCCGGAACTCTCGGCCCGTCAGCTGCGCCGGATCGTCTACGGCTGAGCCTCGGTCCATCCCCTATATTCCTGGAGGAGTCCACGCATGTGCGGAATCGTGGCCTACATCGGCCCCAAGGACGCGACCCCCTTCCTGCTGGAGGGACTGGCCCGGCTGGAGTACCGCGGCTACGACTCGGCCGGCGTCGCCGTCGCCGGCCGCACCGGCGGACTCAAGCTCCGCAAGGTCAAGGGCCGGGTCGCCGACCTCGCCGCCGCCGTACCGGCCCGCTTCAAGGGCGGCACCGGCATCGGTCACACCCGCTGGGCCACCCACGGGGTCCCCAGCGACGCCAACGCCCACCCGCACCTGGACAACGCCGAGCGGATCGCCGTCGTCCACAACGGCATCATCGAGAACGCCGACGAGCTGCGCGCCAAGCTGACCGCCGACGGCGCCGTGTTCCGCTCCGAGACCGACACCGAGGTGCTCTCCCACCTGATCGCCGCCCACGCCACCGAGGGCGTCGAGCTGGAGGACGCCGTCCGCGCCGCGCTCGGCCGGGTCGTCGGCACCTACGGCATCGCCGTGCTGGACGCCGCCCAGCCGGACCGGATCGTGGTCGCCCGCAACGGCAGCCCGATCGTCCTCGGCATCGGGGAGAAGGAGATGTTCGCCGCCTCCGACGTCTCCGCCCTGGTCCGCTACACCCGCCAGGTCGTGCACCTGGAGGACGGCGAGCTCGCCACCGTCCGCGCCGACGGCTTCCGCACCTTCACCGCCGACGCCCGCACCACCCACCGCCAGCCGTCCACCGTCGACTGGGAGATCGGCTCCTTCGACACCGGCGGCTACGAGCACTACCTGCTCAAGGAGATCCACGAGCAGCCCGGCTCGGTGGAGCGCACCCTCAGCGGCCGGCTCGACGAGCGCTTCAGCACCGCCCACCTGGGCGGCCTCAACCTGGACGCCCGGGAACTGCGCGAGATCCGCCGGGTGAAGATCCTCGGCTGCGGATCCGCCTACTACGCGGGCGAGATGGGTGCCCAGCTGATCGAGGAGCTGGCCCGGATCCCCGCACACAGCGAGCCCGCCTCGGAGTTCCGCTACCGCAACCCGGTGATCGAGGCCGACACCCTGTACGTCGCGGTCAGCCAGTCCGGCGAGACCTACGACACGCTCGCCGCCGTCCAGGAGATCAAGCGCAAGGGCGGCCGGGTGCTCGGCGTCGTCAACACCGTGGGCAGCGCGATCGCCCGCGAGTGCGACGGCGGCATCTACCTGCACGCCGGGCCCGAGGTCTCCGTCGCCTCCACCAAGGCGTTCACCTCCACCGTGGTCGCCTTCGCCCTGCTCGCCCTGCACTTCGGCCGCATCCACGACCTCTCGCCCTCCGACGGGCGCCGGATCGTCGCCGCCCTCCAGGCGCTGCCCGACCAGATCCGCGAGGTGCTCGACCAGAGCGAGGCGATCGCGAAGCTGGCCGCCGAGTACGCCGACTCCACCGGCATGATGTTCATCGGCCGGGTCCGCGGCTACCCGGTGGCCCGGGAGGGCGCGCAGAAGCTCAAGGAGATCTCCTACGTCCACGCCGAGGCCTACCCGGCGAGCGAGCTCAAGCACGGCCCGCTGGCCCTGATCAGCCCCGAACTGCCCACCGTGGCACTGGTTCCGGACGACGAGCTGCTCGACAAGAACCTGAC
The DNA here is from genome assembly GCF_044329365.1 of Kitasatospora sp. NPDC017646. Lineage (NCBI taxonomy): Bacteria > Bacillati > Actinomycetota > Actinomycetes > Kitasatosporales > Streptomycetaceae > Kitasatospora > Kitasatospora sp. NPDC017646. Next base: position 158,156 of record NZ_JBIRJC010000009.1, read on the forward strand.
CACCCTCGGCGAGATCAAGGCCCGCTCCGGCCGGGTCATCGCCGTCGCCCACCGGCGCCCGGAGGACAAGTTCGTCGACCACTGCATCCTGGTGCCCAAGAGCGAGCCCGAGCTGGACCCGCTGCTCCTCAACATCCCGCTCCAGCTGCTCGCCTACCACGCGGCGGTCGCCCTCGGCCGGGACGTGGACAAGCCGCGCAACCTGGCCAAGAGCGTGACGGTGGAGTAGGTCCCCGGTTCCGTACGGGGGCGGGCCCGGTCGCGAGGTCGGCGACCGGGCCCCGCTGCTGTCAGAAGACGGAGCAGCCCGAGAGGGTGGTCAGCGTGTCCAGGGCGGTCACGGCGGCGACGGAGTTGCCGGCCTGGTCGAGGCGGGGGCCCCAGGCGCAGACCGCGGCGCGGCCGGGGAGTATGGCCAGGACGCCGCCGCCGACGCCGCTCTTGCCGGGCAGCCCCACCCGGAAGGCGAACTCGCCGGCGGCGTCGTAGGTGCCGCAGGTGAGCAGGACGGCGTTGATCCGCTTGGCCTCGCTGCGGGTCATCAGGCGGGTGCCGTCGGTGCGGACACCGTAGCGGGCGAGGAAGGAGCCGGCCAGCACGAGGTCGCGGCAGCTGGCGGCGACGGCGCAGTGGGCGTAGTAGTGCTCCAGCACGGTCTCGACCGGGTTCTCCAGGTTGCCGTGGCTGGCGATGAAGTGGGCGAGCGCGGCGTTGCGGTGGCCGTGCTCGGCCTCGGAGGCGGCGACCACCGGGTCCGTGTCCAGCAGCGGGTTGCCGGACTCGCGGCGCAGGAACTCCCGTACCGCGCCGGAGGCGTCGCCGGTCAGCGACTGCAGGCGGTCGGTGACCACCAGGGCGCCCGCGTTGATGAAGGGGTTGCGCGGGATGCCGTGCTCGGTCTCCAGCTGGACGAGGGAGTTGAACGGGTTGCCGGAGGGCTCGCGGCCGACGCCCCGCCAGAGCGCCTCGCCGCCGTCGCTGCTGTAGGCCAGGGCGAGGGCGAGCGAGAACAGCTTGGACACGCTCTGGATGGAGAACGGCCGCTCCCAGTCCCCGACGCCGTACAGCTCGCCGTCGACGGTGGCCACCGCCATGCCGAAGGCCTCCGGGTCAGCCTCGGCGAGGGCCGGGATGTAGTCGGCGACGTGGCCCCGGCCCGTGGTCGCCCGGGCGGCCGCCTCGGCGGCCTCCAGCAGGACCGGGTAGTCCAGGTTCTCCACATCGTTCAAGGTTCTTCACTCCACGCACGGACGGGTACGGACACGATCGGGACCGGGGGCCGTCGTGCGGCGACACCCGGTCCGACCAGTGATTATCCGTGCTCGCGGGAGTGCTCGCGCCGGCGGGAACCCCAGCACGCGCCTCAGGGCGCGTTGCTCGGGGCCTGGACGGGCGGGCCGGTGAGCAGGGTGCCGGTGTCCGAGTAGGGCCAGCCGTTGGGGACACAGCCGTGCAGGCCCTTGATCTGCTGCATCATCACCGGCGCCGGGGCGCCCGGGCCCGGGCAGTCGACGTGGCCGTTGCCCAGGATGTGGCCGACCTCGTGGTTGACCGCGAGCGCGTGGTACGCCTCGGGCCGGCCCTGGTAGAACTCGGACAGTTCCGTCCACCGCTTGAGGTTGATCACCACCTGGTGCTGGACGCCGCAGTTGACCCAGCCGCCGGTGTCCAGCCCGTACTGGCCGCAGATCCGGTCGGTGGACGCGGGGGTCGCGAGGTAGACCGTGAAGTCCACCGGGTCGGCGGGCATCCGCTGGAAGGACGCGGTGTTCCCGGCCGCCCAGCCGCGGCGGGTGTCGCCGAGGATCGCGTCCACCTCGGCGGCGAACTGCTGGGGGCTCTCCTGGATGCCGTCCTCCACCCGCACCTTGTAGCGGTACAGGTGCTCCCCGGTGCCGAAGCGGGCCGAGCCGCCGGGCGCGGTGGTGAAGGCCAGCGGTGCCGACCCGTCCCGCCAGGGCTGCCACCAGAGCAGTCCGGCGGTCACCGTCGCGACCAGCGTCAGGGCGAGGGCCGCGTGCCAGGGCTTCCAGCGTTTCATGGCGGCAGAACTGCTCCCGGATGGGCGAAAGGGGTCCATCAGGAGGAACGGGCAGACGGGTGGGGGTGGTTCAGGCGGCTCTCGCCGCGCGGGGAGGTACGGCGGTCGCGGTGCGGGCGTGCTGGTGCCCAGCCGAGCGCGGCTCCCGGAGGCCCCGTCGGGCGCGGGGCCCGGCCGGTTCCCGGATCCACTCGATGGTGCCATCCCGGCGGCGTGTCCCTGGGCGCGGGGACCGGATTCCGCTGTGGTGGTGCGGGTCGGGCCGCCGGTCGTCCCGGTCCGCCGATCACCCCTGACACGCCCCTGGGAGGCACCGCCATGTCCATCACCACCGTCCTCGCCGTCGACGGCATGAGCTGCGGCCACTGCGAGCGGACCGTCAGCGCCGGGCTGGCCGCCCTCCCCGGTGTCACCGCCGTCGTCGCGCACGCGCCGAGCGGCCGGGTCACCGTGGCCTCCGTCCGGCCGTTGGAGACGGAGGCGGTGCGCAGCGCCGTGGACGGGGCCGGGTTCACCCTGGTCGGCGAGGTCTGAACCCCGGCGGCGATGGGGGCTGCCGGCCAGGGCCCGGGACGGGCCCTGGCGGGCGGGCCTTGGTCGCTGAATGCCGCGGTCAGGCCCCGCTCGGCTCAGCCCATGCTCTTCGCGCCGTCCAGGCACTCGCGGATGATGTCCGCGTGGCCCGCGTGCTGGGCCGTCTCGGCGACGATGTGCAGCAGCACCCGGCGGGCCGACCACTCGGCGTCCGCCTCGAACCAGGGAGCCTTCGGCAGCGCCCGGGTCGCGTTCAGGTCGGGCAGCGAGACGACCAGTTCATCGGTGCGGCGGGCGACTTCGGCGTACTCGGCGAGGACGCCGGCCAGCGTCTCGCCGGGCAGCAGGCGGAACTCGTCGGCCCGGCGGGCGAAGTCGGCCTCGGTCATGGCGGAGAAGTCGGGCATCGCGGACGCGCCCTCCACGATGAAGGCCGCCCACAGCCGCTCGACCGACGTCACGTGCTTGACCAGACCGCCCAGGCACAGCTCGCTCGCGGTGGTCCGTCGTCCGGCCTGCTCGTCGGTGAGGTCGCGGGTGGTGAACCGCAGGAAGTGCCGCTGCTTCTCCAGTGCCACCAGGAGGTCGGCGCGCTCGCCGGTGACCGGGGCGGTGGCGGCGGGGGTGGTGGTCGTGGTCATGGCTCTGGCCTTCCGTTCGGTTCCTGCTCTCTCGGACAAGAACAACGCTAAGGCGGATTGCGGCCACTTCCTGTCCTGAATCCAGGACAGAATCGGGGCATGGCGAACACCAGCACCCGTACGCTGCGACTGCTCTCCCTGCTCCAGACCCACCGCTACTGGCCCGGCGACGAACTCGCCGACCGGCTCGGCGTCTCCGTCCGCACCCTGCGACGCGACATCGACCGGCTGCGCGAACTCGGTTACCCCGTCGAGGCCCAGCGCGGGGTCGACGGCGGCTACCAGCTCGCGGCGGGCGCCGCGCTGCCACCGCTGGTCATCGACGACGAAGAGGCCGTCGCCCTCGCGGTAGGGCTCCAGGCCGCGGCCGAGAGTCCCGTCGAGGGCGTCGCCGAGGCCTCCGTGCGGGTGCTGGCCAAGGTGGTGCAGGTGATGCCCGCCCGGCTGCGCCGCCGGGTCGAGGCGCTGCGCGCGGTCACCGTGCCCGTCGACTGGGGAGCCGTCGGCTCCCGCGTCGACCCGGACGCCCTCACGGCGGTCGCCCTCGCCTGCCGCGACGGCGAGCGGCTGCGCTTCTCGTACACCGCCGCCGGCGGGCACCGCACCGAACGGCACGTCGAACCACACCGGTTGGTCTGCCTCGACCGGCGCTGGTACCTGGTCGCGTACGACCTCGACCGCGGCGACTGGCGCACCTTCCGCCTCGACCGCCTCTCCGCCGCCGAGGGAACCGGAGCCCGCTTCGCCCCGCGCTCCCTGCCGGCCGCCGACGCCGCCGAGTACGTCCGCGCCGGCCTCAACGCCACGCCCCGGTCGAACCGCGTCGAAGCCCTGGTCGAAGCCCCGGCGGAGCGCGTCCGCGCCCACGTCGGCCGCTGGGGGGAGGTGGAGGAGGTCGACCCCACGCGCTGCCGCCTGCGGATGACCGCCGACTCGCTGGACTGGCCGGCGATGGCCCTGGGATCCCTGGGCGCGGAATTCCGGGTCGTCCGGCCGCCCGAACTGCGGGAGCTCATCGCCGAGTGGTCGGTGCGCTTCGGGCGGGCGGCGGAGTAGGAAGTCGGACCGGCCGACCTCTCGTGCGGCGGTGTCGGAGGGCCCGTTCGCGGCGCGGCTGGTCCGAGGTGCGCGTCGATCGCCACAGCGGGTGCGCCGACCTCCGCTTGAAATTCGCTTGGTCGGAGCGGGAGGCGGGGCGATCATGGCAGAATGTCGGATCTGCTTGAGCGCGTGAGCGCCTTCCGTGCCTCCTTCGCCCGCCGCCATGCGGAAGAGATCGTCGAACTGCCCGAGTTCCCCGGGGTGTTCGCGGTCCGGAACGTCGACTACGTCCTCTCCCACGAGCACAACCAGCTGATCGTCACCGGGCCGGGCACGGACCCGGCGGCGCTGCCCGGTCTGGCGGCCCGGTGGCTCGGGCAGCGCCGGCAGTACGCGATCACCGTGCTGGACGAGCAGTGGGCCGAGCGGGCCGCTCCGGTGCTGGCCGAGGCCGGGTACGAGCGCGACACCGCCGTGGTCATGGTCCGCGGCACGGCGGGTTGTGAACTGCCCGAACCGGTCGCCCTGCCCACGGAGTTCGCCGCCATGCGGGAGGCCGTGCTGCGGCAGCAGTCGGAGTGGCACGAGGACGGTGAGCTGCTCCGACAGCTCACCGACCGCCGGCCGACCCGGCTGCGCGGCGCCGAGCAGGTGCACTTCCTGGCCGCCCGGGCGGCGGACGGCGAGGTCGCGGCCTGGGCCGACCTCTACCTCGAACCGGCCGCGGGGTTGGCCCAGGTGGAGGACCTGGTCACCGCCGCCCACCACCGCGGCGCGGGCTACGGCGACACCCTGCTCGGCAGCGGCCTGGCGCTGGCGGCAGCCGCCGGGATCCCACAGCTCTTCCTCCTCGCCGACGCGGACGGCTGGCCGCGCGAGTGGTACGCGCGCCGGGGCTTCGCCGAGATCGGGCGCAGCCACTCCTTCCACACCAACTGACCGGCGGCGCCGACGTCACCGGAGCGGGCCGGGCCGACCCCCGTCATGGAGTGGCAGCGGGCGCGGGACTGACCGGCGGCGGCGTCGCGCGCTCGCAGTGGGTCGCGACGGTGTCCGCGAAGGTGCGGGCGAGCGGGCCGAGGGTGTCCCATTCGCGGGCGGCCCAGCCGACGGTGAGGCCGGGCAGGTCGGGCAGCGGGACCAGCCGCAGGCCCGGGTGTCCGGGGCCCTGCCACTCGGGGAGCGCGGGCACGACGGCGTGGCCCAGGCCGAGTTCGGCCAGCAGGATCGCGGTGTCCCAGTCCGTGACGCTGGTGTCGAAGACCGGCCGGATGCCCGACTTTCCCAGCCAGTCGTCGAGTTGGGAGCGGGACACCGAGTTCTGCGGCAGCCCGATGAGCCGGGCGTCCTGGAGGTCGGCGGGTTCGATGCGCGCACGGGCGGCGAGCGGGTCGCCCGCCGCCACGGCGAGGACCCAGGGCAGGTCGGCGACCGGCCGCTGTTCGATGCCGCGGACCGGCGTGCCGAGGGTGATCCAGGCCAGGTCGACCTGGCCGGCGGTGAGCGCCTCCAGGCAGTGGCGGCTGGAGACGCCGGTCTGGAACTCCAGGCTGACCTGCGGGTAGCGCTCGCGGAAGTCCACCACGGCCGCGGACATGAAGTGCCGGATGCTGGTGGCGCCGGTGGTGATCCGCACCGATCCGCCCTCACCGCGGGCGAGTTCGGCGATGGTACGCAGCGCGTGGTCGATGCCGCCCAGGCCGTTGGCCACGGCGGTCTGCAGATGGCGTCCGGCGTTGGTGGGCACCACGCCGCGCGGGTGCCGCTCGATCAGGGTCAGTCCCAGCTCGCGTTCCAGCCGCTTCACGTGCTGGCTGACGGCGGACTGGCTGCAGGCCAGCTCGCGGGCGACGGCGCTGAGCGAGCCGGCCCGGCAGACGGCGGCGAACACGCGGAGGTCGTCGAGGGTCACGAGCGCTCAGCGTACCGCCGTGTCCGGGGCCCGTGTCCGAGGGGCCAGACCCAAGGCCGGGCTTGGGGGTTCCCCAGGAAATCGGTGGATTGACTTGGGTGTTCGGCGGGATCGATCATCGATGGCAGGGCCCGACGAGAAGGGCGGCAACCCGCCCGCTGTCTTCGCGGCGTTCCGGACGCAGAGGCGGGGGCACGGCGGGTGCCGACCCGTACGGACGAGTGTGTGAGCACGGAAGTCGAGGGGGAGCGGTATGCGGTACGCCGATGGTCCGGGTGCGCAGTGCGAGGTGTTCGTCCAGGCGCCGGTGGAACGCGTCTGGGCGCTGGTGGCCGACATCCGCCTGCCCGCCCGGCTCAGCCCGGAGCTCCAGCGGGTCGCCTGGCTGGACGGCGCGGAGGGCGCTGCCGTCGGCGCGCGCTTCGAGGGGTACAACAGCCGGCCGGACATGCGCGACTGGCGGACGGTCTCCGAGGTGGTGGAACTGGCCGAGCACCGCGCCTTCGCCTGGGCCGTCATGGACGCGGACGGCCGGTTCGGCGACCCGGTCGAGGAGGTGGCCGGCGCGCTGGCCCGGTGGCGCTTCGACCTGACGCCCGAGGACGGCGGTACCCGGCTGCGCCATTCGGCGGTCATCGGCCCCGGCCGCAGCGGTGTGGTGCTGGCCATCGAGGCCCGGCCGGAGGCCGAGGAGAAGATCGTCGCCTTCCGGCTGGGGGAGCTGCGGACCGGCATGAAGGCCACCCTGGAGGGCGTCAAGTCGCTGGCTGAGACGGGTCGTTAGGTCGTGATGGAGTTCGACGAGCTGTTCGGTGAGGTCCGGGAGTCGGTGGCGCGCCTCGGTGCGGACGTCGCCCCGCTGACCGACCGGCAGGCCCGCGAGCCGTCCCTGCTCCCCGGCTGGAGCCGGGGCCACGTGCTCACCCACCTCGCCCGCAGCGCCGACGCGTACCGGTGGATGTTCGCCCTGGCCCGTACCGGCACCGCACCGGGGCCGCGGGCCGACGTCGCCGAGCTGGGGCGGCAGTTGGACGAGGGCGCGGGGCGCGGCGCCGGCGCGCTGGCCGCGGACCTGCGGGACAGCCTGGACGGGCTGCTGCGGGACGCGGCGGAGCTGCCCGTCGAGCGCAGGACGGTGCTGGTCCCCGCGCTGGCGGGCTGGCGGCATCCGGCCTGGTACCTGCTGTGGCGGGCCTGGCGGGAGCTGGAGGTGCACCACGTCGACCTGAACACCGGCCGTTTGTCGGCCGGTTGGCCGGACGGCTTCGTGCGGACGGCCCTCGCGGAGACGACCGCGGCGCTGGCGGCGCGCGGGGTTCCGCTCGCCCGGGTCGAGGCGGAGGACCTCGGCCAGGGCTGGACGGTCGGCGGGGCGGGGCCGGTGGTGCGCGGCCCCGGACACGAGTTGCTCGCCTGGCTCGCCGGGCGCGTTCCGGCGACGGGGCTGCGCTCGGACGGTCCGCTGCCGGTGCTGCCTGGCTGGCCGTTGCCGCCGGTGCCGGGCTGGCCGTGAGAACGGCCCGTGCTGGCGCTTCGGGTCGGTCGTGAGAAGTGCTCGTCAGGCGCCGGGTGTGCGCTCCTCCGCCCGCCGCAGCGCGGCCACGACGTCCTGGGAGCCCCGCCGTTCGGCGCGGGTGAGCGCCGTGGTTCCGTCGGCGCACGGCATGTGGGTCGGCTCGGCGCGGACGGCGTGCGCGGCTCGTGGAGCCCGTGCGGCAGCGCGGACATGCGGCACGGGGCCCACCCGCTCGGCTGGACCACCGACGCCCGCACCGACGAGCAGCTGACCGACTGCTTCGCCCTCGCGGCCGACGGCGGCGCCGAACTGCTCGACCTCCCGCCGGTCACCCTGGCGCCGGCCTCGCCGGGCGACTTCCTGCTGCTGACCGGCGAGTGCCTGCCGCAGACCGTGATCGACCTCCCGCCACGCGAACTCGTCGTCCGTGCCGGGCGGGTGGCCGCCTTGTCGGAGAACGCCCGGCTCCCGGTGGTCAGTTCGGTGCGACCGGCCGTAGGAGTCGAAGGCGGCTTGAGGTCGAGCCCGGCCCGTCGGGTCGGCGGCGGGTGCGGCTCAGCCGGTGGGTGTGCCGATCCGGTCGCGTTCGAGGGCGGAGCGCAGGGTTGAGAAGGTCCGGGCGGCCGCCGAGAGCGAGGCGGTGTCGAGGGCGTCCGTGAGGAGTTCGGCCAGGGTGTCGGTGAACGTCCGCTGCGCCTCCTCGACGAGCCGGGCCCCGTCGGCGGTCAGCGCCAGCAGTGAGGACCGGCGGTCCGAGGGGTTCGGCCGACGGGTGGCCCATCCCTGCTTCTCCAGGCGGTCGATGCCCTTGCTGGTCGCCCCGACGCCGATGGCGAACTCGGCGGCGACGTCCGCGACCCGGCATCCGGGGTGGCGGCGCAGGTAATCGAGGAACTCGTACTGCGAGGTGACGATCCCGTGCCGAGCGCGCAGGCGGTCGTTGAGGGCGTTGTACAGCCGGGTCTCGCACCTGACCAGGTCGGCGAACAGGTCGGGGAGTCCGGCTGCGGCGCGGTCGCCGTTCAATGTACCTTCCATGGCATATAGTGTACGGGAAGCTACTTGTGGCAGGAGTGTGCCCATGAGCAGGGAACAGCGCAGCCGGATCGACGGAATTCTGCGGCAGCCGCGGCCGGAGGGGTCGGAAGGGCCGGAGGGATCGGGCAGGCCCAGGACGGTCGAGGAGATCCGGGCCGGTTTCAGGGGGCTGATGGCCCGGATGATCGTGCCCCACAGCCGCATCCGGACCGCCGACACGACCCTTGGCGGCCGGCCCGCCCTGCGCGTCGAGCCGGTGACCGGCCCGGACGCGGGCGCGCAGGACGGCCCTGGTGTCGGGACGATCCTGTACTTCCACGGCGGCGGCTGGGTCTTCGGCTCGCCCGAGACCGCCCTCTCGCTGACCGGGAACCTGGTGGCCAGGACCGGCCTCGGGGCGTACTCGCCGGACTACCGGCTCGCCCCCGAACACCCTTTCCCGGCCGCGATCGAGGACACCCTGAGCGCCTACCGCGACCTGCTCGACCGCGGTGAGGAGCCCTCAGCCATCGTCTTCGCGGGGGACTCGGCCGGCGGCGGTCTCGCCGTCACCACCTGCCTCGCCGCCCGGGACGCGGGCCTCCCGCTGCCCGCCGCCGTCCTGGCCTTCTCCCCGGGTGTCGACGCGACCAGGTCCGGCGAGAGCATGAGGACCAAGGAGGGCGTCGACCCGGTCTTCACCCGCGCGGCCCTCGAACACACCGGAGCCATGTACCTCGCCGGAGCCGACCCCCGTCAGCCGCTGCTCAGCCCGGCCCTCCATGCCGACCTCACCGGCTTTCCGCCGATGCTGGTCCAGGTCGGCGCCAACGAGATGCTGCTGGACGACTCCGTCCGCCTGGCCGCGCGGGCGCGGGCCGCGGGCGTGGACGTCATCCTGGACGTCACCGCCGATGTGCCGCACGTGTTCCAGGCGTTCGCGGGCGTCCTCGACGAGGCGGACGAGGCACTGGACCGGGCCGCCCTCTTCCTGCGCCAGCGGATCCGGGCCGGGAACGCCGCGCGGGCGTCGGTCGCTCAGGCCCGTCCGGCGGACAGGCCCTGACGGAGACGGGGCCGCGTACGCGGCGGGTTCAGCTCTCGGCGGCCGCCCGGCGCAGCAGGTAGGCGCCGGAGGCGGCGGCGAGCAGGGCCATGCAGGCGGCGAAGACCAGGCCGGCTTGCGCCAGGCCGAGCGGACCGGTGAGCAGGCCGACGCCGATGACCGGGATCGAGATGCCGAAGTAGGCGACCACGAACAGCGCCGAGAGGGCGCCGCCGCGGTGCTCGGCCGGGCTCGCGTCGGCGACCTCGCCCACCGAGCCGCGCAGCCCCATGCCCTGGCCGGCGCCGCCGACCAACGCGGCGAGCACCAGGAGAGGCAGGAGGTCCCAGGCGAGCGAGCTGCCCAGCAGTGCCAGCCCGGCGATCAGCACCAGGCAGCCCAGCGGGATCGCCCGGGCGGTGCCCAGCCGGGGGACGAGCAACTGGCCGAAGGTGGAGGCGAAGAAGGCCGCGAACACGACGAGGCCGACGACCGCGCGGTTGTGGACGTCCAGGCCCTCGGCGAGGAAGGCCGGGCTGACCGAGGTGAACAGGCCCAGCAGGGAGAACCCGGCGAAGGCGGCGATCCCGGCCGGCACGAACACCGGGCGCACCTCGGGCGGCAGTCGGGGCCGGTTGGGACGGGCGGTGCGCAGCGGACGGGCGTCGGCGACCGTCTCCGGCAGCAGCAGGAGCAGACCGAAGGACACGGCGAGCAGCACCAGGTGCACCGCGAACGGCAGCAGCAGGGGCTGCGGCGCGTACTGGGAGAGCAGACCTGACAGCAGCGGTCCGCAGCCGAGGCCGCCCATGTTGGCGGCGATCGCGACGAAGCCCGCGCGCCCGCGGTGCTCCGACGGGGCGAGCTCCAGGACGTACGCGGTCGCGGTGCCGGTGAACAGACCCGCCGACAGACCGGACAGCAGCCGGCCGAGGCAGAGCAGCGCCACACTGTCCGCGGCCAGGAAGACGACGGCGCTGCAGGCCGCGCAGACCAGCCCGCAGAGCAGGACGGGGCGGCGCCCGACGGTGTCGGAGATGTTCCCGACCAGCAGCAGGACGCCGATGACGGCGAAGGCGTAGACGGCGAACACGACCGTCACGGTCAGTTCGGAGAAGCCGATCTGCTCCCGGTACAGCCCGTACAGCGGGGTGGGCAGGGTGGTGCCAGCCATGCAGACGGCGAAGGCGAAGGCGGCCAGGAGGTAGCCCGTTCGGACGCGGGCGGGCTGAGTAGTCCGATGATCGGTCACCCGCCCACGATAGGTGCGCCACCGGGCCTGGCCGCAGCACCCGGGCGAGCGCTGCGCCGACTGGTCCGGGCCCGGGCGGAGGACCGCGACGGCGGGGTCGGGTTCGAACAGCGCCTGGTCACCCTGGTGCTGTGCGTGCTGGGCGTCGGCAGCGCGCTGGCCACCTGGGCCGCGCCCGGGGTCATCGGCGTCTACCGGCGCGACACGGCCGCCACGTACGAGGCGTTCGAGCTGACCGTGCTCTTCGCCCGCTCGACCGTGTCCCGCACCAGATCGTCTTCGACCTCACCCTCGTCCAGGACGACCAGGCGGCGGCCCGACGCGGCGAGCGCGGCTTCCACGAGTTCGACGTTCATCCGGCCGAGGCGGTCCTTGTGCTCGACAACGACCGTTGTCACAGCCGGATCGGCCAGCAGACGACGGGCCTTCGACCCCCGGCACGGCGACTTCCGGTACCTGGACACCAGCGGCGGCGTCGCCCGGTCGTTCCTGGAGAACGCTCCCTTCACGGAGGAGGAGAAGGCAGCCATCGGCTCCGGCAACTGGGAACGCCTGACCGGACACGTCACGGCCGACCGCGACCGGAACCGCGACCGCGACCGGAACCGCGACCGCGACCGGAACCGCGACCACCACCACCACCGGTCGGCCTGAGCCGCGCTCCTCGCCGGCCGGCGGCCTGGAGGCTACTTGGACTCGACCCGGCCGAGCGGGTCGGGTCCGGCGGCGAGCAGCCGGCACGCCGTGGGCCAGGCGGCATCGCCGGGGTGGAGCGTGGTGCGGAGGTAGGCGCAGGTGAGGCGCTGGACGGCGGCGACGCGCTCGGGGCTCTCGTCCGTGGTCTCGGCGACGTCGTACCCGGAGACCCCGCCGAGGCCGTGGCCCGCGCCGAACAGGGTGAGCAGGGACTTGGGGCCCGGGGCGAGGTGGTACGGGTCGGTGTGCCAGGCCGGGCCGCTGACCGTCAGATGGGAGGAGGGGTCGTCGTCACCGGCGACCACGAGCGCGGGCGTCGTCATCCGGGAGAAGTCGGTGGTCAGGAAGAAGGGGTAGTTCTCGGCGGTGAACCGGGTGAGGGCGTCACCCCCTCGGCCCGGGGCCGCGAGCAGGACGCCGGCCTTGATCCGGGGTTCGGTCAGGTCCACCGCGGTGCCGTCCTGGGGATCGGTGAGCCGGGCGCCCAGTAGCAGGCTCGCGGTGTGGCCGCCCATCGAGTGTCCGGCCACGGCCACCCTGCTCCCGTCCAGGCGTCCGCGGAGGTGGGGGACGGCGGTCTCGATCTCGTCGAGGCGGTCGAGGATGCGCGTCATGTCCTCGGCGCGCGACCGCCAGTACAGCGGCGCCCCGGGCGTGTCGGGATCCAGGTGCAGGGTCCGCGAACTCAGGTGGGTGGGCTGGATGACGGCGAAGCCGTGGGCCGCCCAGTAGTCGGCGAGCGGGGCGTAGCCGTGCAGGGAGGAGAGGTGGTTCGAGGGCCCGTGGCCGTGGGAGAGCAGGACGATCGGCAGGTCGCTCCCGGCCGCCGGGACGGAGACCCGCAGGTGGAGGTCCACGGGGCGGTCCGGGGTCGACAGGACCACCGGGCTGATCGAGAGGACGGGGGTGGGGGAGGTGGTGCTGTCGGGGGTGTGGGTCGATGTGGCCATGAGGTGCCTTTCCCGTGTCGCCGCGGGCTGAGCCCAAAGCGGAACCTTGTTCCGGAAACGATACGGAACGACGTTCCGTTTGGTCAACCGCCGTTCGACCGGGGGAAGGGGGCCGGAGCGGCGGCCGTCAGAGCTTCTCGGCCGCGCGGACCCGGTGGAGGTGGATGAGCACGTCGTAGCCGGCGCCCAGGGCGAGGGCGGGCAGCGGGTCGCGGGTGAAGGCGGTCCCGGCGTCGTACGTCGGGTGGGCCGTGTCCAGCCAGGTGCGGGCCGCGGGCGGGGCCTGGCGCAGGTCGAGGTAGTAGTCGCGGGGGCGGACCCGGTCCAGGAGGTACTCGTTCATGCCGAGGGTGGCCGGGGGCACGGTGCTGCTCTGCCAGTTGCCGGCGAACGGGTCGGTCTCGGTGAGGAAGGAGCCGCCGCCCAAGGTGAAGCCGATGCTGACGTAACCGGCGTCGAGCGCGTCGCGCAGGTGGGAGCCTTGCGTCGTGGGGTACAGCGCCGGGTCGCTCGACCGGTAGCCGACGTGGCCGTTGTGCGCCGAGAGCAGGACCTTGCCGCCGAGGCGGCGCTGCCACCACAGGGTGTTGTCGGCCATCGCCCGGTCGCGGAGCACCTGAGCGGCGGTGACGGAGGGGCCGTCGCCGATCCTCATGGTGGAGAAGGCGAAGGTCCGGGCGATGTTCCGGGCGTGCTGGACGGCCCACTCGTACTCCGCGTCACCGTCCCTCCCGGCGGCGGTGACCAGGTCCAGCGCCTGCTGCGCCAGGTCGGCGTTGCGCTGCCGCTCGGGCAGCGGGACCCGGCTCACGTAGCCGATGGCGTCGTCGAACGGCCGCAGGTCGGCGTACAGTTGCTCGACGCTCGACAGCGAGGCGGGCGCCGCCTTCCGCACGTAGGCGGTGATCTCGGCGAAGGGCTGCTCGCCGATCCCGGGGAAGCCGAGGTCGGTGCCCACGAAGTGGACCGGGTGCTGCGGGTGGCTGCGGTTGTACGCCCGCATCCACTCGATGAGGTCGGCGAACTCCCGTCGCTGCCAAGGTGATCCGGCCAGCGTTCGGCGGACCAGCCGGCGGGCGTCGCCCTCGCCCCCGCCCTGGACGTAGGCGTCGATCAGCAGGCCGGCCGACCAACTGGCCTCCAGGGCGAAGGTGGTGAAGCCCTTCTCCTCGACCAGGTGGCGGAACACCCGGTGCTTCATGGTGAAGAATTCGTGCGAGCCGTGGGTGGCCTCGCCGAGGCCGACCACCCGGGCGTCGCCGATCATCGCGCCCAGCGCCCGCAGGCCGCCGGCCGGGGCGTCGGGCTCGGTGGACCGCAGGGGGTGCGCGATCCGGTCCAGCTCCTCGGTCACGGTGAGGGTCGGCGGGGCCGTCCGGGGGGCGGCTGGGGCTGGCAGGCCTGTTGCGCTTGTTGCGGCGGCTGCCGTGGCGGCCGGGGTGAGCAGGGCGGTGCTCGCCGCGACCGCGCTGCCGGCGGTGGTGATCAGCAGGGTGCGTCGGTGGGCGGGCTTCCGGGTCACGGTCATGATGGCTACTCCTCGGCTCGTCGGTTCAACTCGTCCGGCTGAGTGGGCCGGTGAGAGAATCCTCGGCCGAGGAGGGGGTGGGGCGCGCTGGGGCGGGCCGCCAGGTTTCCCGGGGGGCTTCCCCACCGGCCCCGGGCCCTTGGGGGCACCGGGACGGTTCCCCTAGGGCCACCTGGACGGCTGGGTGAACTGCTGGTAGAGGGCAGCGTCCCGGGTGTTCCCGCCGTTCCCGCCGTTCCTGCGGTTCCTGCGGCTCCTGGGGTTTCGGGGTGTTCTGGGTGCTCCGAGGGTTCTGGGTGTCCCGGCTCAGGAGAGCCGGTCGGCCCGGGGGGCGACCGCGATCCGGCCCGCCAGCTGCTCCTCGCCCGCCCGAAAGGGCGCGTTGACGGTCATCGCGCGCAGCGTCTCCGGAGCGGTGAGCGCCTGGCCGGGGGTGTGCGGGGGCTCGTCGAGGTCGCGGGTGGGGCGGCGGTGACGGGCGCCCGCCATGACGCCCAGCGGCGGACACCTTTCACTGGGCTCATCCTCGACACCCTCTACACCGGCCCGGTCGCTGCCCTGACGGGCGTGGACCTGGTCTTTCCGGTGGGGATGGTGGTGGCCACTGCGGTGTACGCCCTGCTGATGCGGCGGGGTTCGACTTCCTGTGTCGGTGCGTCCTTGAGGTGCTGGTTGGTCGGGTGGCTTGGTGTTGGTCCTGGGGGCGGTGAGTGGGTCGGCCGGAGCCGGGGAGCGGATGCACGGTTGCGGCTCTGGTGGGTGGTGTCGGCGGTGGCGTGCGGGAGTGCCTGGAGCGGGGCGTTGGGCCTCAGGCTGCTGGAGGTGGGTTGTGGGCAGGGGTCGGTGGGGTGGACTTCCTGTGTCGGCGGGTCATTGACGTACCGGTTGGTCGGTTGCCTCTGTTGCGGCCGGGGCCAGGGTGCGTATGCGGGGTATCGGTGAGGGGAGCAGCCAGAGCAGCGACAGGGTTCCTCCGATGGCGGCCGTGATCAGGGTGGCCCGGAGTCCGATGAGAGTGGCGAGCATGCCTCCGATGAGGGCGCCGATGGGGCGGATGCCGTAGTTCACCGTGTTGTAGGCGCCGGCCACGCGGCTGCGCATGCCGTCCGCTATGACGGCGGTCTGCAGGGAGTTGAGGTTGACGTCGAACAGCATCACGCCGATTCCGGAGAGGAATTCGGCAACCCCCAGGGCCCCCGCACGCGCCCAGACGGGACCGCTCGCAGCGGCGGCGATGGCGATGGGGGCCGGGAAGAGTACGGCGCCGGCCGCGATGCTGCGTCCCACGCCGATGCGTCGCGAGATCCTCGGAGCCAGCACCGCGCCCGCGAGGGCTCCGGTGGATCCGACACCGAAGGCGAGCCCGATGGTGCCTGCGGAAAGCCCCAGCTCCCGTTCGGCGAACAGGACGGTCAGGCCGGAACCCGATACGAAGGTGAAGAAGTTGACGGTCGTCGCAGCGCCGAGGCTGGCCCGCAGCACCGGGTGGCGGACGACGAAGACCAGCCCCTCCCTGGCCCGCCGCAGCAGCGAGGGCCCAGCGGACCCACCGGTGGCGGCGGCTGGTTCGTCGACCGGGATCCGCCCGAGCAGAGCGGCCGAGACCAGGAAGGACAGGGCATCGGCGACCACGGCGACGGGCGCGGTCAGGATCTGCACGATGGTGCCGCCCACGGCAGGGCCGAGGACGAACGAAGCGGAACGGCTGGCGCTGAGCTTGCTGTTCGCGTTCACGTAGGCCGAGCGCGGCACGAGGTGGACGAAGAAGGGCGGATAGGCGGTGTTGAAGAGCACCGCCGCAGCGCCGGTCAGCAGTGCCACCGCGTACAAGTGGAGAAGCGTCACCGTCCCCCAGCGGTAGGCCGCGGGCAGGGTGAGCAGCACGGACGCGCGGATCAGATCGGCGGTGATCATCAGGCGGCGCTTGTGGACCTGGTGGTCCACCCAGGCGCCCAGCACGATGGCGAGGAGATTCGGAGCCCACGCGAGCGCCGTCAGCCACGCGACCTGACCGGCCGAGGCGTCCAACGCCACCACGGCGATCAGGGGTAGCGCCAGTTCCGAGATCCGGTCACCGAACTGGGAGATCGACTGCCCGGCCCAGAAACGAACGAAGCGACGGTTTCGCCACAGCGATTCCGCAGCGGTCGTGTCCGGTAAGGAGGTCACGCCCTCTCACCCGCCCGCTCCGCGCCCGCCTCCGGCAGGACGTAACGCAGCAGTCGGACGCCACGGGTTCCACTCGGCCGCTGCGCCGGGTCGCGCGTCACATAAGGCGCGAGGACGCCTTCGATCGCGTCCTCGATGGCCGCGAGTTCCTCGGGGGACACCACCACGCGGGTGTTCGCCAGTCCCGCGGGCTTGCGCCACGCCGGATCGAGTTCGGGCTCGGTCTCGGTCACCCACCGGTGTGGCAGGTCGGCGGCGCGGGCGAACATCTCCCGGGACAGCACCCGGGCGGCGGACTGGCCCACTTCGTCCTCCGGCATTCCGAACCGGAAACCGCGTGCCACGGCCTCCCATCGCCGCTCCCGACGATCCGTGGCGGCCTCGGCGTCGCGGACCAGCCCGAAGCCCGCCAGGTGGCGCAGGTGCCAGCTCGTCACAGACGGGGTGGCTCCGACGTCCGGCGACAACTGCGTCGCCGTCGCCGGCCCGTGTCGTTGCAGCCGCTCGAGGATCGCCAGCCGTACCGGATGCGCCAACGCTCGCATGGCCTTTGGGTCGGTGATCTCGATATCGCCCAGGCGATTCCCATGCTCCATACTGTGAGAGTGTTCTCTCATAATGCGTGAGAGTCAACTCTCATAAGGGCGGAGGCGGTTGGTTCAGGGGCAGGAGTAAAGGAAGCGCGGGCACGGACGGTGAGGGTTCGCCAGTTTCCGGCTTGCCGTGCGGGGGTGTGTGTCGGGGATCTCGGTTAGGGTGCGGTCCGGCTGCGCCTGGCCATCGCAGGGTCGGCGCGAGGGGAGGGGCGTCATGATCGGTGTCATCAGTGACGGTTCGCGTGAGGCCGAGGAGCAGAACGGGGAGGGCATCCAGTGGCTGGCGGACGCGGGTGGGGAAGTGGACGGCGTGGTGTTCGCGCGTGGGATCCCGCCCGAGGAACTCGCCCGCCGGATGGGCGCCGACCCCGCTGCCGCCACCGGGCCGATCAGCGGGACGGAGATCTGGGACCTGGACATCGAGGTCTACCGCCCCGGTGACGAGGGCGACGGTGTGATCCGGGTCGGCGAGGCGGAGGGCTGGTCCTTCGCGATCGAGTACGGGGACTCGACCGGCGGCGAACTGCTCATCGAGATAGCGCACGGCGGCGTCGAGGTCGTCCACTTCCGGCCGATGCCCGAGCAGCCGCCGGCTCTCCTCGACTACGCCCGGGACGGCGCCGTGCTGTGCGGCTTCGGTCTGGGCGAGGAGCGCTGGCGGTGGGGGCAGGAGCCCGACCTGCTCGTGCCCGAGCTGGTCGCCGCGAACGTTCTGGAGGCCGATGGCGTCACCCGCTGTGCCCCCGGGGGCGTGCCGTACGCGGGCGCCCGTCGGCGGACCCTCGGTGTGGTCGGGCGGCGGTTCGGGCTGCGACTGCCCCGAGCGGTGCTGGGCGAGGTGCGGCTGCCAGCGTACGTGGTGCGCGGTCGGCCGGGGCTGGAACTGCGCTGAGGCGAGCAGGGGCGAGCTGAGGACGGCGGTCATGGCGGGACTCCTTCCCGGACCCCACCGGCGGGGCCCCGATGACCGTCATCCTCGCCCGTCGCGGACCACCCGTACATGTGCCGATCGGGAGGTCCCGACCACCGGATTCCCCCGGCAGGGGTGCCGATCGGCCAGGGGAAGTGCGGCGGCGAATCCAGCACAGTGGAAGGGCCGGGGGACTACTCCTCCCGGCGTGACGGGCGCCAGCGCGCCAGGTGCTCGGCGAGGACGGTGCCCGGGTCATCCGTGGTGTCGCGCAGTGCGACCATGGCGGCGGTGATCACGTCGCACAGCTCGCCCTGCAAGTCGGCCATGGTGTGGCTGACACCCTTGCGCGGGTTGGCGCCGAGCACGCCGAGCAGTGCTTCGGCGACCTCCCCCGCCTCCTCCTGGATCTTCACCACTTGGAGGGGCAGCAGCGGGACCCCGAGTCCGGCCCGGTGGGCGGAGAGGTGGCGGTGGATGTCGCCGACCACGGCCCGGTCCGGGGTCCGCCCCGCGGTCAGCCGGGCCTCCAGCTGGCGCAGGTAGCCCTTGAGCGCGGGCGGCAGCTTCCCAGTGGGCGGGCCACCGGATGTCCGGCTTGTCGTCGCGCAGTTGCAGCGGGACCTCCTGCCGGCTGGTGGTGATGAAGACGCCCACGCTGACGAACGCGGGGTCGGTGTCGGTGTCGGTGCCCAAGGTGTTCTCCTCGTCCCTCCGATCCACTCCACGACGTGCCCCAGGCTGCTCCACGCTGCGCCCGGCTGCTCCGCGCGGCGTCCGGCGTCCGGCGGTTAGGCTGCCACCCGGTGGGCCTGTTGAACCCTCACCCGGTCGGCCGGTGGAAGTCCGTTCGGCGCGATCCCCCCGTCCGGGGACTCCGGCGGGCGCCGCCGCGCCGTGCCCCCTAGGGTCTGTGGTGCGCCACCGGTGCCGAGCGCCGGGGCGCGCGCCTGCCATCCCGACACGCTCGGGCGCACGCCGTCCTGCGACGCGCCGGTGCCTTCGGCAGACCGACCCGGCCAACCCGAGAGGTGGACCGCTCCATGCACACCGTCGTCCGCGGCGCCGGCGCGCTCGGCCTGGCCGCGCTGCTGCTCGCCCCCGTCTCCGGCTGCCAGGGCGACGCTCGCTCCGCCGCCGAACCCGCGCCGACCTCCCCGGCCGGCGGCACGGGCGGCACGCGCGGCACGGGCCTGGCCACCCAGCAACTGGACTGGCACGCCTGCCCGCCCCCGAGCACCGCGCAGGGCGGCGGCACCGCGCCCGCGAGCGACTGGCAGTGCGCCACCATGAAGGCCGCGCTGGACCACGCCAAGCCGGACGGCAAGACCATCGGCCTCGCGCTGATCCGTAGCAAGGCCAAGGACGAGCAGCACCGGATCGGCTCGCTGCTCTTCAACTTCGGCGGCCCCGGCGCCTCCGGCGTGGCCACCCTGCCCGTCCTGGCCCCGGCCTACGCCTCCCTCAACACCCGCTACGACCTGGTGAGCTTCGACCCGCGCGGAGTCGGCGACAGCGCCGGCGTGAAGTGCCTGGACGACCGGGCGATGGACGCCAACGTGGCCGTCGACGGCACCCCGGAGACCCCGGCCGAGGTCAAGGCGCTGGACGACGGCAACGCGCAGTTCACCACCGCCTGCGATCGCAACTCCGGCCCGGAGCTGCCGTACGTGGACACCGAGAGCGCCGCCCGGGACCTCGACCTGATGAGGCAGGTGCTCGGCGACCAGAAGCTCTTCTACTTCGGCATCAGCTACGGCACCGAGCTCGGCGGCGTCTACGCGCACCTGTTCCCCCGGGAGGTCGGCCGAATGGTCCTGGACTCGGTGGTCGACCCGACCAAGGACCCGCAGCAGACCGCGCTCGGTCAGGCCCAGGGCTTCCAACTCGCCCTCGACGACTTCATGAAGGCCTGCGCCACCCAGGACTCGGGCGCCTGCCCGACCGGCTCCGGCGGTGCCGAGGGCACCGCGCGGATCACCGACCTGCTGCGGAAGCTCGAGCAGTCGCCGCTGCCCACCGACAGCGGCCGCAAGCTCACCGAGACCCTGGCCATCACCGGCATCGCGGCCGCCCTGTACAGCCAGCAGACCTGGCCCGCGCTGGCCTCCGGGCTCACCCAGGCGATGCAGCAGGGCACCGGTGACACCCTGCTCCAGCTGGCCGACTCGCTGCTGGGCCGCGACCCGCAGGGACACTACAACAACCTGAACGCGGCCAACCGGGCCATCAGTTGCGTGGACGCCCGGCAGCGCTACTCCGACCAGGACGTCCAACAGCAGCTGCCGCAGTTCCGAAGCGCCTCCCCGGTGTTCGGGGCCTTCACCGCCTGGGGCCTGACCGGCTGCACCGGCTGGCCCGTCCCCGGCAAGACCGACCACCCGGACGTCTCCGCCCCGGGCGCCGCACCGATCCTGGTGGTCGGCACCACGGGGGACCCGGCCACCCCGGTCGAGGGCGCCCACACCATGGCGCAGCACCTGGGCACGGGCGTCGGCGTCACCGTCACCCTGCACGGAGAGGGCCACGGCGGCTACAACACCGGCAACCCGTGCCTGAAGAAGACCGTCGACGCCTATCTGCTGGACGGTGCGGTACCCGCCGACGGGACCGCCTGCAGCTGAGAAGTGGCCCAGGGGTGACGGCGATGATTGGCCCTGGGGAGCGGTCCAATCGCACCCTAGGCTCATCGACGTGAACACGCACGAGAACGAGAACGCCACCGAGAACGCCACCGAGAACGCGAACACCCCCAAGGTCGACTTCTACTTCGACCCCGTCTGCCCCTTCGCCTGGATCACCTCCCGGTGGATCCTGGAGGTCGAGAAGCAGCGCGAGCTGGACCTCAACTTCCGGGTGATGAGCCTGTCCGTCCTCAACGAGGGCCGCACCGACCTGCCGGAGCGCTACCAGCGACTGATGACCACCGGCTGGGGCCCGGTCCGGGTCTGCGTCGCCGCCGCCGAGCGGCACGGCGAGCACGTGCTGCGCGACCTGTACACCGAGCTCGGCACCCGTCTGCACGACCAGGACCGGGAGGCCGACGACACCGTCATCCGCGAGGCCCTGGTGGCGGCCGGACTGCCCGAGGAACTCGCCGAGGCGGCCGGCAGCACCGCGTACGACATCGCGCTGCGCAAGAGCCACCACGAGGGCATGGACCCGGTCGGCGAGGAGGTCGGCACCCCGACCATCCACCTGGACGGCGTCGCCTTCTTCGGCCCGGTGCTGAGCGCGATCCCGCGCGGTGAGGACGCGCTGCGGGTCTTCGAGGGCGTCCGGCTGCTGGCCGGGTACCCGAAGTTCTTCGAGCTCAAGCGGACCCGCACGGGCTCGCTCGACTTCTCGTGACGGTCGCCCGCTGCGCCGGTACCGCGGCGGTCCCGGGCCGGTCCCGACCGGTCGTAGGGGTGCGGCGGGCCGGCCGGACGGACCGGCCGAGGGAGCCGCGGCGACCCGTGCCCCGGCCGCACCGTGCGCTGGGTGGTTCCGTGCCGACGGGGTAGCCGCGGGTGCGGCTCGGGCCTTCGGACCGGTCGCGACCAGCCGGTAGCCGCTCGGCCTCCCGTCCGGGCCCGGACGGGTCGACCATGGAGAGGAAGGCCCCGAGGAACGTCCGGAGGATGCTCCTGGGCAGGTCCGTGCGCAGGGCCCTGCGCCGGGCACGCGGCGAGCCCGAGAGGTGGTGAGCGCGGATGATCGTACGAACGTGTCTGCGCGCCCTCCGCCACTCCGCGACCCCGCCCGGCCCGGGCCGCGCCCCCGGAAGCGGCCCGGGCCCCGGTCCCGGTCCCGGCGGGACCCCGCCCAAACCGCCCCCGCCCACGCTGCGCCGCTGGCTGCTGCCCGTCGCGGTGCTGGTGACCCTGCTCCTCCTGGTCCTGTTCTCCAGGTCCGCCCCGACCGGTCCCCGCTACGGCTACACCGACTTCCTGAACCGGGTCGACACCGGCCAGGTGCAGACCGTGGACGTCACCGACACCGGCGGCGTGTCCGGCACCCTCAAGGACGGCACCCACTTCACCAGCCAGATCCCCACCGCCCTGGGCACCTCCCAGCTCAGCCGCGCGCTCTCCGACCAGCACGTGAACGTCACCGGCAGCCGGAGCAGCGGAGGCGGCTCGATCTGGTCGACCCTGCTGCTCTTCCTGCCGCTGCTGATCTTCGGCGGACTGTTCCTCTGGTCGGGCCGGATGGCCGCGCGCTCGCTCGGTGGCGGGCTGAGCGCCATCGGCCGCTCCCGGGCGAAGATCATCGAGGCCGAGCGACCCGCCACCGGCTTCGCCGACGTGGCCGGGTACGAGGGGGTGAAGCAGGAGGTCAGCGAGGTGGTGGACTTCCTGCGCAGCCCCGAGCGGTACGCCGCCGCCGGGGCCAAGGGGCCGCGCGGGGTGATCATGGTCGGCCCGCCGGGTACCGGCAAGACACTGCTCGCCCGGGCCGTCGCCGGCGAGGCCTCGGTGCCGTTCCTCTCCGTGACCGGCTCCGGCTTCGTCGAGATGTTCGTCGGCGTCGGCGCATCCCGGGTCCGCGACCTGTTCGAGGAGGCCCGCAAACGCGCGCCGTCCATCATCTTCATCGACGAGATCGACGCCGTCGGCGGCCGGCGCGCGGGCGGCACCCGGATCGGCGGCAACGACGAGCGCGAGCAGACCCTCAACCAGCTGCTCTCCGAGATGGACGGCTTCGACCAGAGCACCGGCATCGTCGTGATCGCCGCCACCAACCGGCCGGACGCCCTCGACCCGGCGCTGCTGCGCCCCGGCCGCTTCGACCGGCAGGTCACCGTGCCGCTGCCCAACCAGGCCGAACGGGCGGCCATCCTCGCCGTCCACACCCACGGCAAGACCCTCGCCCCGGACGCCGACCTGGACCGGATCGCCCGCGGCACCCCGGGCTTCTCCGGCGCAGACCTCGCCAACCTGGTCAACGAGGCCGCCATCAACGCCGTGCGCGCCGAACGGGCCACCATCACGGCCGCCGACCTCGACGACGCCCGCGACCGGGTGCTGCTCGGGCGCCGCGAGTCCTCCAACGCGCTGCTGCCCGAGGAGCGGCACGCCGTCGCCGTGCACGAGTCCGGACACGCCCTGATGGCCGCGCTGTGCGAGCACGCCGACCCGGTCGCCAAGGTGACCATCCTCCCGGCCGGGGTCGCCCTCGGTGCCACCGAACAACTCCCCGAGGCCGAACGGCACCTGTACAGCGAGAGCTACCTGACCGACCTGCTCACCGTCCAGCTCGGCGGACGGGCCGCCGAACTGGTCGTCTTCGGCGAGGGCTCGACCGGCGCCGCCAACGACCTCGCCAACGCCACCTCGGTGGCCACCCGGATGGTCCGCGAGTTCGGCCTCTCGCCGGACCTCGGACCGGTCGGCTACTCCAGCGGCTCCCCGCAGTACCTCGGCGACCACCCCGAGGACATGCTGCGCCGCCCGTACTCCGAGCAGACCCAGCGTGCGGTGGACGAGGCGGTGGCCGCCCTGCTGCGCGGCGCCGAGCGCCGGGCCGTCGGGCTGCTCCACGAACACCGCCACCACCTGGACGAGCTGGCGGCGCTGCTGGTCGCCCAGGAGACCGTGGACGGCCGGGTGGTGCTCGACATCCTCGGCCACCCCGCACCGGAGGCGGGCCGGACCCTGGGCGCGGAGCCGCACCTCGGGCCGGGCGCGGAGCCGGACCCGGGCGCGGCGGCCTGAGATCCCGCAGGCCCCGCGGGCCGGGGCCGCCGACGGCCCGGCCGCGGGCCGGGTGGATGATGTCGTGGTACCGACTTGAAGGAGCCGACCATGACCGAGACCCTGCCCGCGGACGTCCAGCGCGAGATCGCCCTGGCCCTCGGGGTGGCGCCCGTCGCCGACCCCGCGAAGGAGGCCGACCGCCGGGTGACCTTCCTGGCAGACCAGCTGCGGGCCTCCGGCGCACGCACCCTGGTGCTGGGCATCAGCGGCGGGGTGGACTCCACCACCACCGGGCGGCTCTGCCAGCTCGCCGTCGAGCGGCTGCGCGCCGAGGGGTACCAGGCGGCCTTCACGGCGATGCGGCTGCCCTACGGCGTCCAGGCGGACGAGGCGGACGCCCAGCGCGCGCTCGAGTTCATCCGGGCCGACGAGGTGCTCACCGTCGACGTCAAGCCCGCCACCGACGCGGCCTTCGACGCCCTGCTGACGGCCGGCGTCACCTTCCGCGACCACGCCCACGAGGACTTCGTGCGCGGCAACGTCAAGGCCCGCCAGCGGATGGTCGTCCAGTACGCGGCCGCGGGCGCCAGTGGCGGTCTGGTCGTCGGCACCGACCACGCGGCCGAGGCGGCCGTCGGCTTCTTCACCAAGTTCGGTGACGGTGCGGCGGACGTGATGCCGCTCTCCGGGCTGACGAAGCGTCAGGTGCGGGCAGTGGCCTCCCACCTGGGCGCTCCGGAGGAGCTGGTCGGCAAGGTTCCCACCGCGGACCTGGAGAACCTCGCCCCCGGCAAGCCCGACGAGGACGCGCTCGGCGTCGAGTACGACGCCCTGGACGACTTCCTGGAGGGCCGCCCGGTCAGCGAGCAGGTCTTCCGCACCGTCCTCGGCCACTACCGCCGCACCGAGCACAAGCGGGGCCTGCCCATCACTCCGGGCCAGGCCTGACCGACCCGGCCGACCGGGGCGGCCGTGCGGCCGGCGCCGTGCTCGGGGCAGCCGTGGGCGACGCCCTCGGGGCCACCCTGCGAGTTCGGCCCGGCCGGCGCCCTCTCGGCCCGCTTCCCCGCGGGGAACGTCGAGCTGGTCGCCGGCGGCTGGGAGCTCGGTGAGGCCACCGACGACACCCGGACGGGCGTCCTGGTGGCCGAATCACTCATCGAGCGCGGGGAATTGGACCTCCCGGACATCTTCGACCGGTTCCGCCACTGGGCGGCCTCAGACCCGAAGGTCATCGGCATCCAGACCGAGGAGGTCCTCACCAGCGGCCATCCGTGAGACCTTGCCGCCGCCATCCACTTCAACACCACCCTGTGCGTGGCAGGCAACGGCTCGCTGATGCGCGCCGTCACCTCCCGGCGGCCGGGTGCTGCGGGCGGCCGAACCGCGGTGGATCGCAGAGCAGTTGGCGTCCTGACGGGCAGCGCGGCGGGCGGCCTCGGCGGTCGGCCCACTGAGGGACAAACCCACCGGCAGCAGCGGACGCGAGGCCGGCCCACGGGGCACCCGCCGCCCTGGCCGCCAATCCGGGCCGTCCACCCTTGCGCCACCCCCTTGATCGTCCGCGCGTTCGGATCGCTACCGTACCGAGTGGACGGTTCGACGGCGAAGGGGGAGACGGCATGGGCGAAGTGACGGTACGTCCGGTGGCCCGGCAGGCCTTGGGGTATGAGTCGGGCCGGGACGACGGCTGGGGGAGCGTCGGGGCGGTGATCCGGCTGGACGGCGGGCAGTCCGCTCTCCAAGACGCGGTAGACGCAGCGGGCACGCCGGTGCTCGGCCTCGAGCCGTACCCGGCCGAGTCCGGGCCGCGCGGTGAGGTCCCCCGGCCCGCCTGGTCGGCCGGGCTCATGCGTGCCCACCACGACGGTGAGGCCGAGCGGTGACGCGGGAGCGGCTTGCGGTGGTGTCCGGTGGGGGCACCGGGATCGGGCGGGCGATCGCGGCGCGGCTGGTCGGGGACGGGTACCGGGTGGCGGTCCTCGGGCGGCGGGCGGCGGTGCTGGAGGAGGCCCGGGCGGAGATCGAGCGGGACGCCGGGCCGGGAGCGGTCGTGCCCGTGGCGGGGGACCTGGCCGATCCGTCGGCCGTCGAGCGGGTGGCCGCCCGAGTGGGGGAACTCGGGCCGGTGGACGTGCTGGTGAACAACGCGGGCGCCATCATCACCCCGCCCGAGGACGGCAGCCTGACCGCCCTGGCCGCGTCCTGGCGTCGGGACCTGGACACCAACCTGCTCACCGCCGTACTGCTGACCACCGCGCTCCAGGGCGCGCTGCGCCGCCCCGGCGGCCGGCTGGTGGTGATCAGCTCGGCGGCCGCCCAGCGCGGTGGCGCCGGCCCGCACTCTGCGGGTTCGTACGCGGCGGCGAAGGCGGCCCTTCACGGCTGGGCGTTCGGCCTGGCGCGGCAGTTGGGGCCGGACGGGATCACGGTGAACGTGCTGGCGCCCGGCTACGTCGTGGACACCGAGATCTTCGGGGCCGACTGGAACGAGGAGTTCCATGCCCGGAAGGTCGCCGACACCCTGGTCGGCCGGGCCGGCACCCCCGCCGACGTGGCCGAGGCCGTGGCGTACATCGCCTCCCCGGCGGCCGGTTACCTCACCGGTCAGGTGATCGGTCTGAACGGCGGTGCGGTGCTGGGCAGATGAGCTGTTCATCGGTCGTCCACCACCCCCGCCTACGGTGAGTCCCGGATACGAGCAGAACGCAACACCGGGCCCGAACACAGGAGGTTCCGCTGTCCAGGATCATCACCACCGCCCTGCCCGCGCACGGGCACGTCAGCCCGCTGCTGGCGGTCTCCGCCGACCTCGCCGCGCGCGGCCACGAGGTGGTCTTCCTCGGCGGTTCACGCTTCGCGGACGCCGCCGAGCGGGCGGGGGCGCGCTTCGCCGCGCTGCCCGCCGAGGCCGACTGGGACGACCGCGACCTCGACGCGTCCTTCCCGGGGCGGGCGGACCTGCCGCCCGGTCCCGAACGGATCGCCTTCGACGTGCGGCACGTCTTCCTCGAGCCGATCCCGTACCAGTACCGGGCGCTGCTGGCGTTGTTGGAGGACTTCCCGGCCGACGCGGTGATCGCCGACGCCTTCATCCAGGGCGCCCTGCCGCTGGCACTGAGCCGGCCGCGGGCGCAGCGCCCGGCACTGATCGGGGTCGGGATCTGCCCGTCGATGCTGCCGAGCGTGGACACCGCGCCGTTCGGGTCGGGGGTGCCGCCGCTGCCCGGTGAGGAGGGCCGGGCCCGGTTGCGGGAGCTGCGGGAGGAGGCGGACCGGCGCGGCGAGCCGTTGCGGCGCTACGCGGAGGAGGTGTTCGCGGAGCTGGGCGTCCGGCTGCCGGAAGGGCCGCGCGGGTGGGCCCAGGTGGCGGTGCCGGACGTGTTCCTCCAGCTGACCGTGCCGGGCTTCGAGTACCCGCGCAGCGACGCGCCCGCCTCGTACCGGCTGATCGGCGCGCTGCCGGGGAGCGTCGGCGAGGACCGGCCGCTGCCCGAGTGGTGGGACGAGGTGACCGGCGGCGGGCGGCCGGTCGTGGTGGTGACCCAGGGGACGCTGGCCAACGACGACCTGGGTGAGCTGGTGGCACCGACGGTCAGCGCCCTGGCCGAGCGGGACGTGCTGGTGGTGGCCGCCACCGCCCGCCCGGACGGGCCTCGGGCGCTGACCGACCTGCTCGGCGGCAGCCTGCCGGGCAACGTCCGTGCCGCCGGGTACGTGCCGTTCGACCGGCTGCTGCCGCACACCGACGTGCTGGTGAGCAACGGCGGTTACGGCGGGGTGCAGACCGCGCTGCGGTACGGGGTGCCGCTGGTGGTGGCCGGGGCGAGCGAGGACAAGCCGGAGGTGGCGGCCCGGGTGCAGTGGTCCGGTGCGGGGCTTGACCTGCGCACCGGCCGCCCGGCGCCCGAGGCGGTCGGCCGGGCGGTCGAGCGGGTGCTGGGCGAGGGCCGGTTCCGCGAACGGGCCCGCGCGCTGGGCGCGGAGTTCGCGGAGTACCGGCCGTTCGACACCATCGCCGAGCTGGTCGAATCGCTGGGGCGCCGCGACGCCTGATCGGGCGCCAACGACGCCTGGTCGGGGTCAACGACGCCTGATCGGGCACCAATGACGCCTGGTCCGGGTCAACGACGCATGATCAGGCGCAGCGACGGCTGAAACGATTCGCCGAGGGGTCAGGGAGCGTCAGTCCCCGTCGGCGTCCGCCTCCGCGGTGGGCGCGGCGGTGGCGCCCTTGCTGATGCCGAGCTTCATCTCGGCCGTCGTCCAGTCGGTGGCGATCGCCTGCTGGGCCGCGGCCAGGGTGACCTGCCCCTTGCAGATCGCGGTGTGCAGGTGGGTCTCCACCGAGTCCTTGGGGTTGTTCGGGCCCTTGCCCGGGGCGTGGCCGGGGGAGGGCGGTTGGATCCACAGGTTGCGCGGGTCGTTGGGGTCGCCGCCGAGCTGGAGGCTGATCAGGTGGTCGTACTCGGCGTCGCCCATCGGGCCGGTGTAGCCGTAGGACTTGGCGTTGTCGGCCTTCTCCTTGCCGGTGATGTTCGCCGGCGGGCGGATGGTCGAGGTGTAGCCGCCCGGCTTGCAGATGGTGTCGTTGACGTTGCCCTGGTTGACGGCCGGGCTGATCGCGCCCGGGGTGCAGTTCGGGTCGGGCAGCGGCTGCTTGTCCGTCGTGTAGCGGTAGTGGCAGCTGCCCGCCGCGGGCTGCGGCTGGGCGTCGTAGGAGCTCTTCGGGCCGGGCCCGGTCACGATCTTGGCGGGGGCGGGCTGGGCGGCGTCGCCTGCGACCGCCGGGGCGGAGCCGTGGGAGCCGTCCTTGGCGTGGGAGCCGTCCTTGGCGGTGTGGCCGCCGCCGGACGAGCAGCCTGCGGCTGCGGCGAGCAGGACGGCCGCGGCTATGGCGAGGGCGCCTCGGGCGGGAGCCGGCACGGAGTTCCTCCAGGTCGTTGCGGTGGTACGGGCGGCCGGCCGGCGAAGGTGCCGGAGGCCGCGTCAGCGGACACTACCGTGTCGAGTGGGCCGAACGGGTGACGCCACGTCCAGCGCGGGAGGACTGTCGCGGGCGCGCGGAATCGTTTCCGCACAGTGTCCGAACCCTTGACGCCCTGACAGGTCCGCCACCGCCCCGTTCCGCCCGGTTCCCGATCTGTCCGAACCATGGAGGGATCGTGTTCGGACAGGGTTCGAACGATCCGCCTCCGATGGTCGCCACCGTGCCGTAGCGTGACCTCGTCGCGGCGAGGTCGCGGTACGAACCATCGGGAGGGGAACCATGAACCGCCTTACACGCAAGGCGCGTTGGCTGGGCGCGCTGGCGGCGTCGGGGGCGCTGCTGCTGGCCGGGACGGGGGCCGCGGCCGCCGCCCCGGCCGGACCGGACCCGTCGGTCCGGCAAAGCGCCGCCCCGGACACCGTCGCGCTCGGAGGCCACCTCGAACACCTGACCGTCACCTCGGACGGCGCCCGCGGCTACGCCGTGGTCAGTTTCGCCGGCCCTCGCGGCGGGATGGTCCGGGTGGTCCGCAGCCTCGACGTACGGACCGGCGCCACCGCGGACCTGCTGACCCTCACCGGCTTCGACATCGTCAGCCGTCCGGCGGTCAGCCCCGACGGCACCCGGGTCTACCTGACCGTCGGCGGGGACCTGGTGACCATCGACACCGCCACCGGCCAGGAGACCGCCCGGGTCGCCGCGCCCGACCAGCCGCGCCCCGAAGGATTCACCGCCGGGGTGCTGCACGGCGTGACGGTCAGCGCGGACGGCGCCCGGGCGTACATCGACCAGTACGGCTCCTGGGGCCGCCGGGCCAGTGAGGCCGGCCGGGTCCTCGCGTACGACACCGCGAGCCGGACCTTCACCGGCGCGACGGAGCTGACCGGCTACGTCGTGGACACGGTGGTGCTCGGCCCCGACGGCACCGACGCCTGGGCCGGCACCCAGGACAGCCTCTACCACCTGGACGTCCGGGGCGCCGCGCCGGTGGTCATCGACGCGGTGGCCGGCTTCGGCGCCGGCGACGAGGTCGCGCCCACCCCGGACGGCCGGGCCGTCTACGCCCGCGGCCACCAGGACGCCACCGGCACCGTCGACACCGTCGACCCCACGGCGAACACCTACCGCCCGGCCTTCACGGCCGCGCCCAGTTGGGACGACGCCCATCTGCTCGGGGTGAGCCCGGATTCCGCCCGCGTCTACGTGCTGACCGACGTGAAGACCCCGCGGGCCGCGCTGCGGGTTTACGACACCGCCACCGGCACGGCCGTCCCCGGCGAGACCGTCACCGACTTCGGCCTGCCGTCCGTCACCGACGCCTTCCTCGGCCAGGACGGGCACACCCTTTACCTGACCTCGGGCACGGGCGTCGACTCGGTGCTGAAGACCGTCCGGTTCCGAGCCGGGTCCTGAACCCCGCCGTGCCGGTGGGGCCCGCCCCACCGGCACCACCAGGCCTACACGGCCGCGATCCAGTCCGTGATCAGGTCGTCCAGCACGTCCGGCGGCAGGCTGCCGTGTCCGATCAGCTCGTGGTGGAACTCCCGGACGTCGAAGCGCCCGCCGAGCGCGGCCCGTGCCCGCTCGCGGTGCCGGACGATCTCCCGACGGCCGATCAGGTACGCGGTGGCCTGGCCCGGCCAGGCGATGTAGCGGTCGATCTCGTTGCGGACGTTGGCCTCGGGGGTGGCGGTGTTGTCCCGCATGAAGGCCATCGCCCGCTCCCGGGACCAGCCGTAGTGGTGCATCCCGGTGTCCACCACCAGGCGCACCGCGCGCAGCGCGTCCATCGAGAGCATGCCGAAGCGCGACAGCTCCGAGCCGTGCAGGCCTCGGCGAGGGCGTGGAGTTCGCCCTGAGCGGCGGGCGCGGTCGGGCTGTCGCCCGGCTGGTCGGTCATTGGGCGATTATTCGGAGTCCGCGGCGGCGCGGTCAATACGCGGCGGGTGGAAGGGAGGTTCCATCCACCCGTCACGAACGCGCCGCCGCAGAAACGGAATTCAGGGACTCCGGACTCCGAGCGGGCCCGGCTCCGAACGGGCACCGAGCGCCGGAGGCTCAGTGGCCCCGGGCCTCCTTGGCGGCCTTCTCGGCGGCCTCCTTCTCGTGCTTCGCCTTGATCCGGGCCTCCTCCTTGCGGACGTCCACCTGGTTGGCGCGCTCGTGCTGGAGCCACAGCGGGTTCTCGGCCTTGATCGCGTCGATCTCGGCGGTGGTGAGCGCCTCGGTCACACCGCCGCGGGCCAGGCCCGAGATGGAGATGCCGAGCTTGGCGGCGACCACCGGGCGCGGGTGCGGGCCGTTCTTGCGCAGCTCCTGGAGCCACTGCGGCGGCGCGGCCTGCAGCGCGTTGAGCTCCTCGCGGGAGACCACGCCCTCCTGGAAGTCGGTCGGCGCCGCGGCGAGGTAGATCCCCAGCTTCTTGGCCGCCGTGGCCGGCTTCATGGTCTGGCTGGTCTTCTGCTTGAGCGATGTCATGGTGACAAGGGTAAGGGAGTGCGCGGGCGCTTCCGGTCACGGTCGGTAGCCTTGCCCTGTGACAGACATGCAGGTGAACCCGTCGTTCCGGCTCGCGTACGTCCCGGGCGTGACCCCGGGCAAATGGGCCCGGGTCTGGGTCGAGCGGCTCCCGGACGTCCCGCTCGACCTGGTCGCGGTGCCCTCCACCGAGGGCGAGCGGACGGTTCGCGAGGGCGAGGTGGACGCCGGACTGGTCCGGCTGCCGGTCGACAAGGACGTGCTCAGCGCGATCCCGCTGTACACCGAGACCACCGTCGTGGTCTTCCCCAAGGACCACTGGCTCGCCGCCGCCGAGGAGGTCGCCCTCGACGACCTCGCCGAGGAGGTGGTCTTC
Source organism: Kitasatospora sp. NPDC017646 (assembly GCF_044329365.1). Taxonomy (NCBI): domain Bacteria; kingdom Bacillati; phylum Actinomycetota; class Actinomycetes; order Kitasatosporales; family Streptomycetaceae; genus Kitasatospora; species Kitasatospora sp. NPDC017646. The sequence goes on from NZ_JBIRJC010000009.1 coordinate 189,529, forward strand.
CACCCGCTGGACGACACCCTCGGCTTCACCGCCGACACCCTGCCCGGGCGCCCGGCGATCGCCCGCCCGGACACCACGGCGGACGCGGTCGAGCTGGTGGCGGCCAACGTCGGCGTGCTGCTGGTGCCCCAGTCGCTGGCCCGGCTGCACCACCGGCGGGACCTCACCTACCGGCCGGTGGCGGAGGGGCCGCAGTCGCAGGTGGCGCTGTCCTGGCCGCAGGAGCGGACCACGGACCTGGTGGAGGAGTTCATCGGGATCGTCCGGGGGCGGACGGTCAACAGCTCGCGCGGCCGCGGAGCCGCGCAGGTGGCCGATGCGCCGTCGAAGAGCCGGCCCAAGAAGGCGGCGGCGCCGCGGAAGCCCCAGCAGCAGAAGGCCGGCGGACAGGGGACGGGCGGACACAAGGCCGGGGGCCAGAAGCCCGGCGCGCAGAAGGCGCGGGGCGGCCCGGCCGCAGCCCGGCGCGGGAAGCCGAAGCGGCGCTCGTAGACCCGCCGGGAGTAGCGTCGGCCCCGTTCCGGAAGTCGTGGTGGGAGGAGCGGGGCCGTGTGGCATGACCTGCTGGTCGTCCAGATTCCGATCGTGGAGAAGATCCTCCGGACGGTCGCCGTCTACGTGCTGATCCTGGTGCTGTTCCGGCTCGCCGGGAAGCGCGGGCTGGCGGGGCTGAACACCTTCGACATGGTGGTGGTGTTCCTGCTCTCCAACGTGGTGCAGAACGCGATCATCGGCAACGACAACAGCCTGCTCGGCGGTGCGATCGGGGCGGTCACCCTGATCGCGGTGAACGCCGCCGTCACCCGCTGGCTGGCCCGCGACCCGCGCGCCGCGCGCGTCCTGGAGGGCCGGCCCACCACGGTCGTCCGCGACGGCAAGCTGATCCCCGGCGCCCTGCGCGAGCTGGCGCTGCGCCCCTCAGAGCTGGAACACGCGATCCGGCTGCAGAACGGCGACAACGTCACCGACGTCGCCCGGGCCCGTCTGGAGCCGGACGGCCAGCTCCTGGTCACCCTCAAGGCGGCCGAGCAGAGCGCCACCAAGAGCGACGTCGACGAGCTGCGGGACCGCCTGGCGGCGATCGAGCGCCTGCTGGCCACCCTCGCCGCCGACCGCCGCCCGCCGCACTGACGGCCGTCGGCGGGACTCAGGCGGGACTCAGGCGGGACTCAGCCCCCGCTGCTCGCGGTGGCGAGGGCGGCGGTGCGCCGCCGGTGGTGCGCGGCGGTGGCGGCGGCGAGGGTGAAGCCGAGGGCGGCGGCGAGGAGGTGGCCGATGGTGGTGAACTCGGGGATGGGGCCGGGCCATTCGTGGTCGCCGGCCAGGGGCCAGGCGAGGACGAAGGCGGCCCAGGGCAGGCGGGCCCAGCGGGGGAGGGCGAGGACCGCGAAGGCGAGGGCGGCCTGGGCGCCGTAGCTGATGCCGTAGTCCGCGGCCTCCCGCACGCTCGCCGGGTACCAGCCCTGGTGCAGGGCGAAGAGGATCACCAGCGCGGTGATCAGGGTGGCTCCGACGTGCCCGGCCAGGAAGACCGCGGCGGCGCGCGGCGTTCCGTAGCGGCGCTCGGCCCAGGCGAGGCCGACGACGATGCCGAGGCCGAGGGTGATCAGGGTGCCGCCGAAGCCGGTGGAGGCGATGTCGGTGAGCGTGCCGTCGTACAGCAGGGCGCTGCCGATCAGGGCGCGGACCGGGTGGTCGTGGAGGTTGTCCAGGTTGGTGCTGATGTAGTCGCGCAGGTCGTCGGCCTGCTGCTCGGACAGCCCGTACTCGAGCCAGGCGTGTCCGAGCAGCAGCAGGACGACGTAGACGAGCGTCAGCGGCGAGCGCCGCGGGTACGTGCGGACGGCGCGCAGCAGCCCGGTGAGGAGCCCCGACGGGCGTCGAGCGTTCATGTGCTGATGGTGTCCCGGTCGAACGGAGGGTCAGGTCGGCCCGGATGCGGCCGCCCCGTTCCGGGACAGTACCGAACCCGGGGTGGGCACCGGGTCGGCGCGTCCGTCAGCGGATGCGGCGGGTGAGCCTCGCCGTGAAGGAGCGGGGGGACAGCGAGGAGCTGCGGTGGGGGCGGATGGGGCGGCCGTGGGTGGGGGTGACGGTCCAGCGGGCGGCGATGGTGGCGAGGGCGAGGGCGGCCTCGGTGGTGCCGAAGGCCTCGCCGATGCAGCGGCGGGCGCCGAGGCCGAAGGGGGTGTAGGTGCCGGGGGCCGGGCGGGCGGTGGTGAGCCAGCGGTCGGGGTCGAAGCGGTCGGGGCAGGGGAAGAGGTCGGCGCGGCGGTGCAGCAGGTAGGGGCTGTAGAGGACGGTGGCGCCGGCCGGGAGGCGGTGTCCGCCGAGTTCGGCGTCGGCGGTGACGGTGCGGCTGAGGATCCAGGCGGGCGGGTAGAGCCGGAGGGTCTCGCTGACGATCCTGGCGGTGAGCGGCAGGGAGTCCAGGTCCTCGTGGCGGGCGGGGCGGCCGTCGAGCACGGTGTCGAGTTCGGTGTGCAGGCGCTCGCGGACGGAGGGGTTGGCGGCGAGCAGGGTCCAGGCCCAGGAGAGGGTGGCGGCGCTGGTCTCCGTGCCGGCCAGCAGGAAGGTGACCACCTGGTCGTGGATCTCGCCGTCGGACAGGCCCCGCCCGTGCTGGTCGCGGGCGCTGAGCAGCATGGAGAGCAGGTCCTGGTGGTCGGTGCCGGCCGCGCGGTAGTCGGCGACCAGGAGCCGGGTGATCTCCCGCAGGGTCCGCCGGGCGCGTGCGAAGCGGCGGTTGCCGGGGGTGGGGATCCGGTCGGCGCCGGGCAGCGGCAGCATCATCCGGCGGGCGACGCCCCGGGTGACCGCGTCCACGGCGTCGTGGACGGGCAGGGTGCTGGCCCGTTCGTGTGCGGCGAACAGGCAGCGGGCGGTGACGGCGGTGCTCAGGCGGTACATCGCGGCGGGCACGTCGACGAGGTCGCCGTCGCGCCAGCGGCTGGTGGTGCCCGCGATCTCCTCGGCCATCATGGTGGCGTAGCCGGGCAGCCGGTCGCGGTGGAACGCGGGCTGGAGCATGCGGCGTTGGCGCCGGTGGGCACCGGCGGGGCAGGTGGCGAGGCCGTTGCCGAAGGCCTCGCGGGCCTTCTCGACGAGGAGGCCGCCCTTGTCGTAGGTGCGGTCCTCGGTGAGCAGCCGGCGCACCAGGTCGGGGTGGCAGGCGACGTACGCGTCCAGCGGGCCGAGCCGCAGCCTGACCAGGTCGCCGTGGGCGGCCAGACCGGCCACGAAGTCGAGCGGGCTGCGGACGAAGCCGGGGACGTGACCGAGCAGGGGGAGCGCGCCGGGCGCGGTGACCGAGGTGTACTGGGCGGTCGGGTGGTACTGGGTGGTCACGGGCGTCACCTCTGGGAGGGCCGGTTCATCGGGCGTTCGGGATCTTTCCCGGGGCCCATCGGTGAAACGGTCCGTGACCGGCGGGTGGGGTGAACGCGGGGGCGCGTGCCGAACGTCCGTGCGCCGCCCTTTTCTTGACGGCGCGCCCGCGGCCGCCCGGTGCAGGGGTTCCCGGGGGCGGGGGCGCGCGCCTACACTGCGAAGCTCCGTACGATTACCGGCCGGTATACCCGCCGGTACGGCTACTTGGTGCTACCGGTTGGGAGTTGGGATGGCCGACGAGCGGGCCCACGCGTTCACCGACGACGCCCTCGGCGCGCACGACGCGGTGGCGCTGGCCGCCCTGGTCCGGGCCGGCGAGGTCAACCCCCGGGAGCTGGTCGCGGCCGCCGCCGCCCGCGCCGGGCGGATCGACGGCGCGCTGCTGCCCGTCGCCCTCGCCTCGTACGACCGGCCCCGGATCAGCCGCGAGGGCATCGACGGCCCGCTCTGGGGAGTCCCGACCTACCTCAAGGACAACGTCGACCTGCGCGGACTGCCCACCACCATGGGGAGCGAGGCCTTCCGCGCCCGCCCGGCCCGCCGCAACGCGCGCTTCACCGACCAGCTGCTGGCCACCGGCCTGGCGGTGATCGGCAAGACCCGGCTGCCCGAGTTCGGCCTGAACGCCTCCACCGAGTTCGCCACCGCCCAGCCGGTGCGCAACCCGTGGAAGACCTCCCACTCGCCCGGCGCCTCCTCGGGCGGCGCGGCGGCCCTGGTGGCCGCCGGCGTGGTGCCGATCGCGCACGCCAACGACGGCGGCGGGTCGATCCGGATCCCGGCGGCCTGCTGCGGACTGGTCGGCCTCAAGCCCACCCGCGGCAGGCTGGTGACCAACGAGCAGGGCGGCAAGCTGCCGATCGACCTGGTCACCGACGGCGTGGTGACCCGCTCGGTGCGCGACACCGCCGCCTTCTTCGCCGCCGCCGAACGCCACCACCGCAACCCGAAGCTGCCCCCGCTCGGCCTGGTCAAGGGCCCGGGGGAGCGCCGGCTGCGGATCGGGCTGGTGGTCGACTCGCCGACCGCCAAGACCGACGGGGCGACCCGCCGGGCCGTCGAGGAGACCGCCGCCCGGCTGGAGGCGATGGGCCACCGGGTCGTGCCGACCACCCTGCCGTTCGGCGAGGAGTTCTCCCGTGACTTCCTCTCGTACTGGGGCTACATCGCCTGGGTGATCGCGCTCACCGGCCGGCTGGTGCTCGACCCCAGCTTCCGGGCCGGGAAGCTGGACGGTCTGACCACCGGGCTGCGCCGCAGCTTCCGGGCCGAGTTCCCGCGAACCCCGGGCGCGCTGCGGCGGTTGCGCCGAGCCGAGGCGGTGTACGCGGGGATCTTCCGCGAGCACGACGCGATCCTCTCCCCGGTGCTCGCCCACACCGCCCCGCCGATCGGGCACCTCAGCCCGAACGTCGCCTTCGACGAGCTGGTCGAGCGGCTGCTGCGCTACGTCGCCTTCACCCCGGTCAACAACGTGACCGGCGGCCCGGGCATCGCGCTGCCCGCCGGGGCAGCGCCGAGCGGGCTGCCGATCGGGGTGCACCTGTCGGCCGCGCACGGGCAGGAACGGGTGCTGCTGGAGCTGGCCTTCGCGCTCGAGGCGGACCGGCCCTGGCGGCGGATCCAGGACTGAGCAGCCGGAGGCGCCGCGGTCACGGGTACGCCACCGAACGGGCCGCGTGCACCTCGTGGTGCAGCCGGGCCAGTGCGCAGTCCGGCGCCGGCGCGTCCGGATCGCCCCGGGGCGGCGGGGTGCCGGTGCGCAGCGCCTCGGCCAGGGCGGACAGCTCCCGGGTGACGGCGCCGATCTCGGCCTCGGTCGGCGCCGGCGCGCCGTGCTCGATCCGCACCCGGGTGGCGGTGGTGGTGTCCACGATCCGCTCCACCGCGATCACCAGCGGCCACCAGGCCTCGGCCCGGGTGCCGACCGGCGGCGGCTCGGTCAGCGCCCGCTGGAACTCGCTGCGCACCGCCGAGAGGTCCCGGTAGAGCCGCCGCCGGTAGCGGGCGCGGGCCGGCTCGTCCCGCCCCGGCGCGGTGGTGAAGGCCAGCGACACGTAGGAGGCGGTGTCCTGGACGGCGTCGGCCAGCCGTTCGCCGATCCGGGTGTGCCAGGACTCCGGCCACAGCAGGTAGCCGGCCAGCAGCGCGATGCCGCAGCCGATCAGCGAGTCGTAGAGCCGGGGCAGCACCAGGTGGAAGCCCTGGTGGTTGAGCAGGTCGGAGAGCATCAGGATGACCGGGGTGATGGCCGCGGTCTGGAAGGCGTACCCCTTGGCGGACAGCGCCGGGATGAACGTGGCGAGCACCGCCATCACGGGCACGTCCCACCATCCGCGCGGCACCTCGGCGAGCACCGGCATGGCGATCAGCAGCCCTGCGGCCGTGCCGAGCGCGCGCAGCACCGCCCGGGAGAACACCGAGCCGAAGTCCGGTTTCAGCACGAAGGTGACGGTCAGCGCCACCCAATAGGAGCGCGGGACGGTGATCGCCGAGACCAGCACCTGGGCCAGCCCGATGCACAGCGCCAACCGCAGGCCGTACCGCCAGGACGCGCGGGACAGCAGCAGCGCGCGGGCCGCCCGGCGGGTCCGGACCTCCAGACCGGCGGGCCGGCCGAGCCGGTCGGCGGCCGCGTACGGGTCGGGCGCGGCCTCGTGGACGACGGTGGCGGCGTGTCCGATCGCCTCGGCCAGCGCGCGGGTGGACGGGCCGCGCGGCTCGGGCAGCTCGGGCGGCGGGGCGGGGCCGGTGCGACCCTGCTCGACGGCCTCGGCCAGTTCGCGCACGGCGGCCGGGTAGGCGGGCGACAGCGGACCGTACCCCGGCGGGCGCAGTTGGGCCGCGGCCGCCCCCTCGACCACCGGGATCAGCGCGTTGAGCTGGGCGAGCAGGCGCACCAGGGTGGCGGAGCGGCCGTGCCGGCGGGCGCGGCGGGCGAGCAGCAGGTCGTAGGAGTGGTTGAGCGACTGGGTGAGGTCGCGCCGCCGGTCCTCGTAGCGGGATGAGCCGGTGGCCTCCAGCAGCCGGGCGACGGCCCGGTAGGTGTCGGCCACCACGGCGCGCTCGGGGGTGGCTCCGCGCAGCGGCCAGGCGAGCAGGGTGAGGGCGAGCACCAGCAGGCCGCCGAGCAGCAGGAGGGCGGGTGGCAGCCACCAGGGGGAGGGCATCGGCAGGCCGGCCCCGACCACGGCGTTGAGCAGCAGGAGCAGGCCGGAGACGGAGGCGACCGCGCCGATCGAGGAGATCATCCCGGAGAGCAGCGCGACCACGGTCAGCACGATCACGGCCGTCCAGCCGGAGCCGTACACCTGGGTGCCGACCAGCACGCCGAGGGCGCCGAGCAGCTGTGGCACGGCGATGTTGAACACCCGCATCCGGTAGGCGTCGGCGGTGTCCCCGATCACCCCGGACAGCGCCCCCATCGACACCAGCGCGCCGTAGCCGGTCCGGCCGGTGGCGGTGCCGACGGCGAGCGGGGCGGCGAGCGCCACCGAGGCGCGGGCCACCGCGGCCCAGGGGATCGGCGCGTCCCGGGGCCGCAGGCTCTCGGTCAGCCAGCCGGGCGGGGCCAGCCGGGTGCGTGCCACAGTCCCAACGTACGGCGGGCGGGCGGCGGCGGCCCGGGGTAACGGCTCGCGGGCCGTCGGGGTTCATCGTCGTCGCACTTGTGTCAATTGCCGAAACCCCCCGGCCTTATGTGCGTCTCCGAAACATAGAGCGGGGACCGGAGAGCGCTGTGAACTGCGCGGATTTCCCAATCGGTTACCACCGGGAAAGGGTTGACACCATTAGTTGGTCTAGTCCAACGTATGGGGAGCGCGGTCCGGCGCAGACTGATGCGGGGTGAGTGCCCTTGCCGGACGGGGCAGTTGGCCCCCTGAACTGGCGCGGTGCGCTGTTCGGGGGCAGGGGCGAGAAGGAGCGCATGCGGACGGCCGTCCGGTCCGCGCGCCGAATTCCCCTTCCGGCCGCTACCCGGCCGTCGGCCCGCCGTGCCCGCACCGGGCGCCCGAGGACGCGCTGCATCGACCACGAACCACGGAGTGACCGCCCATGCCGAGCCCTGACGAACACGCCGAGGAATATCTGTACCGGGCCGCCTCCGAGCGCCCCTACTTCAGCGCCGACACGGAGAGCTACCTCGCCCGCACCGCGCTGCGCGAACTGCGCAAGAAGCACCCGCTGCGGGTGCTCTCCGAGGAGGACTTCGCGCACTGGCAGACCTACGGCTACGTCGTGGTGGAGCAGGCGATCCCCGCCGACGCCGCCCGGCGGCTGCTCGACTTCGCCTGGGAGTTCCAGGGCCTGTCGCCCGACCGCCCGCAGGACTGGTACCGCGAGCGCGAGTACCGCGACGAACTCGACCGGCACCTGCACATCTACGGCTTCGTCGAGGCCTACCACCACCAGCTCATCTGGGACAGCCGTCAGGCGCAGCGCGTCTACGACGCCTTCGTCGACGTGTGGGACTGCGAGGAGCTCTGGGTCACCCTCGACCGGCTCAACCTCAACCCGCCGAACGTGCGCAACCGCGACCGCGCCCTCATCGAACCGACCGACGAGGGCTTCGACATCGAACTGCACTGGGACGTCGACACCACCCGGGGCATGCTGCCGCAACGCGTCCAGGGCATCATCGCGCTCAACGACACCGCCCCCGACCACGGCGGCTTCCAGTGCGACCCGGAACTGTTCCGCCGCTTCAACGAGTGGCAGGCCGCCCAGCCCGCCGACCGCGACCCGATCCGCCCGGCCGTCGACCGCGCCGAGTTCCCGGTGATCCGGCCCGAGTTGAAGGCCGGCGACCTGCTGATCTGGAACGGGCTGCTCGCCCACGGCGTCGCCCCGAACACCTCCGAGGGCGGCGTGCGCTCGGTGCAGTACCTGTCCATGATGCCCGCCCTGGAGGAGGCCGAGCCGCTGCGCCGCTCCCGGGTCGAGTCCTGGCGCACCCTCGCCACCCCGGACTGGAACCGCACCCTGGTCGGGGACGCCGACCGGCCCGAGGCGCTGCGCTACGGGCGGGCCGAACTGACCGAGCTGGGCGAGAAGCTGCTCGGCCTGCGGTCCTGGACCGGGCGCGACTTCGAGCAGCTCGCGGGGGAGCGGTAGTGCGCGCCGTCTGCCTGACCCTGCCCACCAACCGCGAGTGCGCGGACACCATCACCGCCGTCGGCGCCGAAGCCGCCCACGCCGCCCGGCGGTTCGGCGTCCGGGTGCACCTCCTGGTGCTCGACTCCGCCGACCCGGCGGCGCGCGCCCGGCACGCGGCGGCCGCCGCCGCGCTGCCGCCCGCCGAAGGCGTGGTCGTCCACCACCTGGACGAGGACGCCCAACGCGCCTTCCTGCGCGGGGCGGTCGAGCGCTCCGGCCTGCCCGGGCCGAACAGGCTGCTCGACCTGATGCTGCCCGACGCCGTCTCCTACGGCGCCTGCACCAACCGGGCCTTCCTCCTGGCTGCCGCGCTCGGCTGCACCTCGGTGCACCGCCGCGACTCCGACAGCCGCTACCAGTGGCACGACGGCGAACCCGTGTACCCGATCGAGCACGAACTCGCCACCATCGGGCTCAAGGCCGCCGACGCGGCCGCCGCGGTCGACGAGTACACCCTCGACCCGGCGCACGCCGACAAGCCGGTCGCCCTGGTCGGCGCCTCCTTCATCGGCGAACTCTCCGTCGACCTCGGCGAGGTCCGCGACCTCGACCCGGCGGTCTACCACGACGTGGTCGCACTCTGGGCGCCCACCGGAGCCAGCGAGGACGAGCGGCGGGAACTCGTCGCCGAGTCCTTCACCGGCGCCGGTACCGAGCCCTTCACCGCCGACCGCGCCGTGCTCGACCGGCCCGACATCTGGCGGATCGACATGTGCAACATCGCCCTCGACCACGAGGTGTACGAGCGCGTGCCGCTGCCGCCCGCCACCGACACCATCGGCAGCGACTACTTCCTGCACCACCTGGTGCACGACGCCACCCTGCCCGGTGTCACCCACAACCGCCACATCGTCAACTACTACACGCCGGAACGGCGCACCGGCTCGGGCTTCACCGCCTACCAGGAGCGCTACGCCAAGTTCCTGCTCTCCATGCTCTACCTCCACCCGGTCTACGCCGAGATGGAGCGGGCCGGCGACGCCCTGCTCGACGAGCACCACCACGTCCGCCCCGAGGTGATCGCCGACTCCGCCCGCCGCAGCGCCGCGACGGACCGCGCCGAGAACCACCGGCGACTCGCCGAACTCGACCGCTGCTACCGGCGACTGGGCGGGAAGTACGCCGAGTTCGCCGACCACCTGGCGCCCGCAAGGGCGCGTCTGCTCGACGAGGCGCAGGCGGACATCGAGGACTTCGCCCTGCTGATCGACGCGTGGGGCCCGCTGGTGCGGGCGAGCAAGGCCACGCCCGCCGACCGGCTGCCGCGCTAGTCGGACCGGGAGTTCACACGTGACACGCCAGACCACCGAACCGCGCTCGCCCGCCGCACCGCGCTCTGCCGAAGAGCGCCGCGCCACCGAGCCGCGCCGCGCCAACGAACCACGGCGCACCGCCGAACCACGGCGCACCGCCGAGCCACGCCGCTCCGCCGACGAGTGCCGACGGGCGGACCACGGGAGGACCAACCACCGCGCCCCGACCGCACCGGCCGCCGTGCACGCCGACGCCGCGCCCCGGCGCGAGCCGCACGACCACGCCGCGCTGCGTGCCGCGCTCGCCGCCGCGACCGAGGACACCGTGATCTACGACCTGGACGGCATCGGCCGTCAGTACGCCGCCCTGCGCGCCGAACTGCCGGATGTCGCCGTCCGGTTCGCGATGAAGGCCTGCCCGGTGGACGAGGTGCTCGACCACCTCGCCGGGCTCGGCTCCGGCTTCGACGCGGCCAGCCCCCAGGAGATCGCCCAGGCGCTGCGCACCGGCGTCGCCCCCGAACTGATCCACTACGGCAACACCGTCAAGTCCGACCGCAACCTCGCCGAGGCCTACCGGCTCGGCGTGCGCGACTTCGCCACCGACAGCCTGGAGGACGTCGCCGCGATCGCCGAACACGCCCCCGGCTCCCGGGTTTTCTGCCGCATCGCGACCACCGGCGAAGGCGCCCTGTGGGGCCTGAGCCACAAGTTCGGCTGCTCGCCCGAGGACGCCCTGCGGGTGCTCGGCGCCGCCCGCACCGCCGGGCTGGTGCCCTCCGGCCTGTCCGTCCACGTCGGCTCCCAGCAGATGACCGCCGAGGCCTGGGCCGCGGCGATCGACTCACTGGCCGCCGTCCTGGAAGCGCTCAACTGGCGCGGCATCGTGCCGGCCCGGATCAACCTCGGCGGCGGACTGCCCGCCCTCGGCGTGCTCGACCGGCACGGCCACCCGCTCGAACCGCCACTGGACAAGATGTTCACGGTGCTCCGCGAGGGCATGGAACGGCTGCGCGCCGTCAACGCCGCCCCGCTGGAGTTCCTGCTGGAACCCGGTCGCCACCTGGTCGCCGACCACGGCGCGATCCGCGCCCGGGTCGCCCGGCTCACCTCCCGCCAACGGCTCGACGGCACCCGCGAGGACTGGCTCTACCTGAGCTGCGGCAAGTTCAACGGCCTGTACGAGATGGACCAGTTGCAGTACCGGCTGGAGTTCCCCACCGATCCCGGCGGCCAGTTCGTCAACGCCGTGGTGGCCGGGCCGACCTGCGACAGCGACGACGCCTTCGCCCAGGAGGACGGCCGGGTCCGGGTCCCGCGCGCGATCGCCTCCGGCGACCCGGTGTGGATCCACTCCTGCGGCGCGTACGCCACCGCCTACGCCACCCAGGGGTTCAACGGCTTCGCGCCGCTGCCGTACACCTGCGTCGGCGGCTCCGGCTCCGGCACCGCGTCCAGCTCCGTCTCCGAGCGGGGTGGCGCATGACCGGCACCCGGGTCCGGCTGCTCCGCGACGGCGACTGGCCCGAGGTGATAGCGGCCGAGGAGCGCGCCTACGCCCCCAGCGGCCTGTCCGAGGGCGGCGCGGCACTGCGCTCCCGGCACCGCGCCTCACCGTCGACCTGCTTCGTGCTGGAGGACGCGGACGGCTTCTGCGGGTACCTGCTCGCCCTGCCGTACCCGCTGTTCCGCTGCCCGGACCTCAGCCGGGCCGAGTCCGACGGCGTCGTGCGGGGGAGCAACCTGCACGCCCACGACCTGGTGATCGCCGAGCGGGCGCGCGGGCGCGGTCTGGCCGACCGGCTGCTGCTCCACCTGGAGGAGACCGGGCGGGCCGCCGGCTACCGGAGCCTCTCGCTGGTCGCAGTACGCGGCTCGCAGGTGCTCTGGTCGCGACTGGGCTACCGTTCCCGGCCCGAGATCGCGCTGCCCGCCAGCTACGGCACCGAGGCGGTCTACATGGCCAAGCCCCTGGCACCATCCTCGGCCGACGCCGTCCCCTCCCCCTCCCGAGCCGAAGTGGGCTGATGCACATGTCCCCCGTACGCGACGAGTTCCGCCGGTCCCAACTGGCCATCGGCGCACTGTTCTTCGTCCTCGGGTTCCAGTACGCCACCTGGGTTTCCCGGGTGCCCGCGCTCAAGGCCCGGCTCGATCTGGGCGAGGCCCAGATCGGGCTGCTGCTGATGACCTGCGGGATCGGTGCGGCGGTGTCCTTCCCGCTGGTCGCCGTGCTGATGCGGCGGCTCGGCTCCCGCCTGCTCTCGGTGTTCTCCGCGCTCGCCCTCGGCGTGATCCTGCCGGCACTGTCGGTGGTGCCGAACTACCCCGTCACCCTGCTGGTGCTGTTCTGCGACGGCGTCGCGGTGGGCTGCCTGAACGTCGCGATGAACGCCCAGGGCGCCGCGCTGGAGGCCCGATTCGAGCGCACCACCATGTCCAGGCTGCACGCCACCTTCAGTGCCGGCTCGTTGCTGGCCGCCCTGCTGGCCTCCGGCGTCAACGCCTTCACCGGCACCCTCGCCGTCCACTTCGGGCTCGCGGCGCTGCTGCTGGCGGTGCTGGTGGCAGCCGCCCGGCCGGGCCTGCTGGCCGAAGGGCCGCAGGAAGCCACCGCCGCGACGGAGCCGAGGAAGGCGCGCCGCGGCTTCGCCCTGCCCGCCGCGGTCACCCTCTGGATGGGCCTGGCGATGGTCTTCGGCACCGTCACCGAAGGCGCGATGAACGACTGGTCGGCGCTGTACCTCAAGGACGTGGTGCACGCCGGCGCCGGACTCGCCCCGATGGGCATCGCGGTCGTCTCGGTGATGATGGTCTGTGCCCGGATCTTCGCCGACGGCTGGCGCACCCGTTTCGGCGACGGCCGGATCGTCCGCACCGGCAGCCTGCTGGCCGGACTCGGCCTCGCCCTGGCGCTGCTGGCGGGAGGAGTGGTGCCGACCCTGCTCGGCTTCGCCTGCGTCGGCCTCGGTGTCGCAGCCGTCACCCCGTGCGTCTACGTCGCCGCCGCCCGCCAGGGCTCCGACGCCCTCTCCCTGGTCGCCGCGACGGGCACCACCGGCCTGCTGGCCGGCCCCGCCGTGATCGGCTTCATCGCGGGCGGCACCAGTCTGGTCTGGGGCATGGCCGCCGTCGCCGCCTCCGCCGCCGTGGTCTCCCTCTGCGCCACCCGCATCAGCTGGCCCCGCCCCCAGGTCGCGCCTGAACCGTCCACTGCCCAGTTCGCGCCCGAGGCAGGCTGACCACGGGGCTGACCACGCGGACTGTCCACCCCTCAGTCCTCGCCCGGCTCGTCCGCCACCCCCGTCGCGGCGAGCCGGGCGAGCTTGTTCCGCAGGGCGGTCAGCCGGGCGATCTCGGCGTCGAGGGCGGCGAGGCGGGCGGACACCACGGGGGCGAAGGTCTCGGGCCCGGGGTCCGTGGAGCAGCAGCGGCGCGGCGGGTCCTCGTCCAGCAGGTCGAACCGGTGCACCCGGCTGACCAGGTCGTCCACCGTCAGGCCCGCGGACAGCAGTTGGCGGATCGCCCGGACCCTGGTGACCGCGCCGGGGCCGTACTCGCGCTGGCCGGAGGGGGTGCGGGTCGGCGGGGGCAGCAGGCCGCGCTGTTCGTAGAAGCGCAGGGCCCTGGGGGTGGTGCCCGCCGCGGCTGCCGCGTCGCCGATCCGCATCCCGCCTCCTCGGTGCTCAGAGCTCCACGATGATCGCTCCAACGGTGTCTCCGGTGAACAGCCTGCCTAACGCGTGGGGAGCCCGATCGATGCCCCTGACCGAGGTCCAGGGGAAGGAGAGGTTCCCGGCTCGCAGCCAGCCGGCGAGGCGCTCGCGCCATTCGGCGTCCAGGTCCGGGTGGTCGGCGCCGGTGAAACCGCGCAGGGTCAGGCCGAGGGTGCAGACCCGGAAGCTGTCGATGACGGCGGGCGCGTCGCCGCCCGGCGTTTCGGGGTCGAGCTGCCCGGCCAGGGCGCCGACCACGGCGATCCGGGCGCCGCGCCGGGCCGCGTCCACGGCGGCGGTCAGCTGCTCGCCGCCGACCAGGTCCAGCACCAGGTCGACGCCCTCCGGTGCGGCCTCGGCCAGTTGCTCGGCGAACGGGCGCTCGCCGGGCACCAGGACGGCGTCGTAGCCGAGTTCGGTGGTGAGCCGCTTCGCCTTGGCGGGCGAGCGGGTGGTGCCGATCACCCGGGCCGCGCCGAGCAGCCGGGCGATCTGCCCGGTCATGCTGCCGACCGCGCCCGCGGCGCCGGTCACCAGCACCACGTCCCCGGGCCGCAGCCCGGCGGTGCGGGTGAGGCCGCCGTACCCGGCCGAGGCGATCGAGAGCAGCGCCATCGGGTCCGGGAAGTCCGCCGGGACGGGGGTGAACCGGGCCGCTTCGCCGACCAGTTGGTCACGCCACCCGGCCAGGTGGGTGACCAGGTCGCCCGGGCGCAGCGGCCCGCCGTCCGGGGCGGCGAGCACCTCGCCGAGGGCGGGGCCGAACAGCGCGTCGCCGGGTGCGATGCGGGGGAGGGGCAGGCCGGCGCCCCCGCCGCCGATCAGGGTGCGCAGGCCGGGGAAGACCAGGAAGGGCCGGTTGCGGACCAGCACCTCGCCGGGCCCGGGCCCGGGCAGCGGCTCCTCGGCGATGGTGAAGTCCTCGGGCGCGGGCAGCCCGTTCGGCCGGGCGGCCAGCCGGACGACGCGGGCGGTGGTGGGCAGGGCCATGGCGGTGCTCCTCGCGGAGGGGAAGGCGGTGCGGCGGTCGGACCGCCGCGGGACGCCCGGACGTTAACCCTTGACGCACGGGTCAGGGGCAAGCCAGGGGCCCGGGGGGTGTCTGACGTCGTGTGGAAAACGACGGTCTTCTAGAGTCGCCTGCGGCAGGAGCGTGCGACCGTGTGCGAGAGGGAAGAGAGCAGCATGACCGAGCAGGCCCCCGAGCCCTTCGAGCCCGTCGACGAGGACTGGCGGACCGCGGTGGCGATCGTCGCCCACCCCGACGACATGGAGTACGGCGGCGCGGCGGCCGTCGCCCGCTGGACCGCCCAGGGCAAGACGGTGATCTACGTGATGGTCACCAGCGGCGAGGCCGGGATCGACTCGATGCACCCGCAGGAGTGCCGACCGCTGCGCGAGGCCGAGCAGATCGCCTCGGCCCGCGTCGTCGGGGTGGAGACCGTCGAGTTCCTCGGCTACCCGGACGGCGTGGTCGAGTACGGGCTGCCGCTGCGCCGCGACATCGCCCGGGTGGTGCGCCGGCACCGTCCGGACATCGTGATCACCAGCAACTTCCGGGAGACCTACGGCGGGGTGCTCCTCAACCAGGCCGACCACATCGCCGTCGGCCGGGCCACCCTGGACGGCGTGCGCGACGCCGGGAACCGCTGGGTCTTCGGCGAGCTGCTGGAGGAGGGCCACGAGCCCTGGAACGGCGTCCGGCAGATCTGGGCGGCGTCCTCCCCGGAGGCCCGGCACGCGGTGGACACCACCGACACCTTCGACCTGGGCGTCGCCTCGCTGGAGGAGCACAAGGCGTACCTGGCCGGCCTGGGCGGGGCGATGGCGGACGCCCGGGAGTTCCTGGAGGGCTTCGGCCGGGGTGCGGGCACCCGGCTGGGGACGCGCTTCGCGGTGCCGTTCGAGGTGTTCCCGCTGCGCTAGTCGTCCTCGGACGGTTCCGGGGACCCGGTGGACCCGGTGGACCCGGAGGCCTCGGATCCCCAGGACGACTCGGAGGACTCGGATCCGTCGGAGGCGCCGGTGCCCTCGCGGCGCCGGCGCCGGTAGCGCAGCGCCTGCCGCACCAGGAACGCGGCGACCAGCAGCCCGAGCCCGATCGCGAACCACAGCTGGTAGCGGATCGCCGTCCGGTACACCGTCCCGATGTTGGCCCCGGCGACGTACCCGAAGGTGCCCCAGACGGCCGTCCACAGCGCGGCGCCGAGCAGGTTGAAGGGCGCGAAGCGGCGCCAGGGCATTTCGGTGGTGCCGGCGATGATGCCGTTGTACTGCCGCAGTCCGTCCACGAACCGGGCGACGACGACCACCTTGCCGCCGTGCCGGGCGAAGAAGCCGTCCGCGCGTTCCATCCGGGCCGGGGTGAGCAGCACGTACCGGCCCCAGCGGTGGACGAACGCGCGCCCGCCGGTGTGGCCGATCAGGTAACCGATGCTGTTGCCGAGGGTGGCGGCGGCGGTCGCGATCAGCAGGACGGCGGCGAAGTCCAGGTGGCCGGTGCCGGCGTACACCGAGGCGAGCACCAGGATGGTCTGCCCGGGCACCGGGACGCCGCAGTTGTCCAGCAGCACGAGCAGCGCCACCGCGAGGTAGCCGTAGTGGTCCAGCAGTGGCGCGAGCCCGGCGAGCGCCCCGGGCAGCGGGGGCGGGGGTGAGGTCACCGCTCCTCACCACCTCGCAGTGCTCGGCAGGCGCGGGGTGGCGGGGGAGTCCGTCAGAATTCCACCTGGCGGCGTTCGATGTTGCAGTCGGGACCGGGGTATATCAGGCCTTCGTGACCGTCCTCGAAGCGGACGACGTACGGCGGCTCGCCGTTGGTGCCGCGCACCTCGACGATCTCGCCCTTCTGGTCCACCATCCCCACCGACCTGCTGTGGATGTGGAGCTGGTCACCTACCGATGCGTGCATGATCGTGCTCCTAGGATCGCGGCGGCCGCCTCTACGGCCGTTCCGCTATCCACTCTGCTGCTGCGGCGCCGGGCCCGCAACGGCTCGGGCGGGCGGGACGCGCCGGGCGCACGGTGGCCGGACTCAGCCGGTGGGCGGTTGTTGCGCGAGGTAACCGCGGACCAGCCGCTTGCACTCGGCGATCAGCGCCGGATCGCCCTGCGGGTCCCCCCGGAAGGCCAGCTTGAGCACGGCGTCGGCCGCTTCCAGGGCGACCCGAAGGGCGAGCGTGGTGGCCGCCGGGTCGCCCGCCTCGAACAGCTCGCCGCCGAGCGCCTGCAGTCGCAGGGCGACGGCGGTGTTGTTGTCCACGCCCGAGTCCAGCAGGTGCGTCTCGTCCCGCACCCCGGAGGGCACGGCCGTACCGGCGAGCCCGAAGTCCACCTGGCCGAAGCCGGGCACCGCGCGCTTCATCGCGACGAACTCCTCCACCGCGAGGTCGGTGAAGCCGGCCGGGCCGAGCGGGGCGCACTCGGCCAGCCGGGCGTCCAGGCGCTGGAGGTAGAGGTCGAGGTTGCGGGTGGCGAGCGCGGCCAGCAGGTCCTCCTTGCCGGCGAAGAACTGGTACAGGGTGCCGATCGGCACCTGGGCGCGCTGGGCGACCTCCTTGGTGGTGAGCGCGGTGGCCCCGACCTCGTCCAGCAGCCCGGCGCAGGCGTCCAGGATGCGGCCGTACCGCTCCTGGCTGCGCTGCTGGACCGGCCGCCGCCGGGTCGGTCCGGGGCTGGGCTGGTGACTCCGGGCGTCGACGCTCATGTCGTAACTCTGCCGCATCGGCTGTTCCGACGGCGAATCACCGGGGCGGGGGAGGGCACGAGTTTCCGGTGGGCCGGGAATCGAGTGGTGGCCGGAGCTGAACGGCACGGTGGCGGGAAGGCGTCCACGGGTTGGCTTTGGTCTTGTCGTGGACGCGATGGCGGGTTCATACTCCTGGGGCGGATCACCTTGCGTGGTTGACGCATGCCTCTTCGTGGCGATCGCGACCCGCTCGCGGCCCCGAACGCGAACTCAGCTGTCTGTGGCGACGACGGGCTTCACCGCCGCCACCCGAAGTCTGGACGGACCCGTGTGCCTCCTTTCCCGTACCGCGTCCCGTTGTGTGCCCCGTCGTGCGTCCCGCTGTGCGTCCCGTTGTGCGTCCCGTCGAACGGACGGAGGGGGTCGGTTCGGTGACCGCGCACTCCGCTGGGCGTGAGGCCCTCGACACCGAGCACCGCCGTCAGTTCCTGGAGTCCGGGTACCTGGTCCTGCCCGGGCTGCTGCCCGAGGCACTGCGCGAACGCCTCGTCCCCGAGGTGGACCGCTGGGTGGACGAGGGCCTGCGGGCCCGCTCGATCGCCGCCTGCACCGACCCCGACCGGCACGGGCCGCCGCCGGTGCTGGAACTGGAGCTCCCCGCCCACGGCGAACTGCTCGCCCACCCGCCGCTGCTGCGGGCGCTCGCCGGGCTGATCGGCCCGTCCTTCGTCTTCCACCACCTGCACAGCGACCGCCAGTCCCCGGGCATCCCCGGAAAGCCCTGGCACCACGACTGCGAGTCCCACGACGGCTCCGGTCCGTCGCTGCTGATGGTCCACGCGCTGCACTACCTCGGGGGTCTGGACCAGAAGGTCGGCAGCCTGGCCGTGCTGCCCGGCTCGCACCGCACCACCGCCGGCAAGAACGCCTACGCCCACCACGGCACCGCGCAGCTGCCCGGCGAGGTGGTCATCGACCGGCTGCCGCCCGGTACCACCGTGCTGCTCAACTCGGCGCTGTTCCACACCCGCAGACCGGCACCCGAGGGGCCGGGCCGCCCCCGCTACTTCATCGACGCCTCGTACTGCCAGGTGGGAGCGCGCTGGCGCCCGGTGAAGCCGTACTGGAGGCAGATGCTCGCCCGGGCGCGCGAACTGGACCTGGCCGACGGCCAGTGGCCCGAACTGTTCGCGGAACACCACTTCACCGAGTTCACCGGAACCGTCTGACGCGCCTGAGGAGCACTGCCGTGGAGATCGTCACCGCCGTCGCCTACTCCGAGGTCCACGACGCCTACCTGCGGGACCACCCGGTGGAACGGGCCCACGAGGCGAACACCAACGTGTACGGCGAGGAGAACCTGGAACGCGCCGACAAGATCGCCGGCGGCTGGTGGCGGGTCCGGCTCACCCGGGCCGACGTCCTCGGCGTCGTCCTGCCCTGGCACCTCAGCGAGGGCGGCGGGCTCGAACTCGTCCCGCGCACCGGACTGACCGTCGCCCGGGCGGCCGAGCGCGTCCGCTCCGTCGGCGCGGCCTGGACGGCGACCAACCCGGTCTGCGCGGAGAAGCTCCACCTGCTGCGCCGGGCGCCGTTCACGCCGCTCTTCCTCTGCACCGCGCCGGTCGACCACCCCGACTACGCGGACCTGGCGGTGCGGGCCGGACTGATCCACATCGACGGCCTGCACCGCATGGTGGCCTGGGAGTTGGCCGGGCGCCTACCCGAAGGTGTCGAGCTGGACGGGTACCTGGCGGGCGACCCCCGGGTGCTCGCCCGACCGGGCGGGACGGCACGGACGGGGGCCGAGTCGGCGTGACCTCCGCGACGCGGCACGTCCGGTCCACCTCCGCCACCGATTCGCTCACCGCCCTGCTGGCGCAGCTCGCGCGGGCCCATCCCGACCGCCCCGCCGTCGCCGACGGCGTCCGCAGTCTCGACCACCGCACCCTGGACGCCGCCGCCGGGCGGATCGCCGCCCGACTGGCCGCCGACGGCACCGGACGCGGCGACCGGGTCGCCCTGCTCGGCCCCCGGGACGCCCGGATGCTGGTGCTGCTGCACGGGGTGCTGCGCTGCGGCGCGGCCGCCGTGCTGACCGATCCCGACTGGTCCGCGGCCGACCTCGCCCGGCGGCTGGCGGCCGTCCGGGTCGGGCGGGTGCTGGCCACCGAGGACCGGCTCGGCGGAGCCGGCGCGTTCGGCGGGCTCGGCGGGTTCAGCGCGGACGTGGTGGACGTCCTGGCGGGCGGCCCCGACTGGCAGGGCGGCGAGCCCGCCGGCGGCGACCCGGCGTACCTCTCCTTCACCTCCGGCTCCAGCGGCGAACCCAAGGCGGTGGCCGTCACCCACGCCAACGCCGTGCACTACGCGCGCTCGCTGGCCGCCCGGCTCGGACTCACCGAGGCCGACGCCCCCCGGACGGCGCACGTCACCACCCTCGCCGCCGACCTCGGTCACACCGCCTGGCTGCTCGCCCTGGCCACCGGCGGCTCGGTGCACCTCGTGCCCGACCGCGAGGTGCGCGACCCCACGGCCTTCTGGGCCACCCTGCGCCGCGCCGGGGTCGACACCCTGAAGACCACCCCCTCGCACCTGACCGCCCTGCTGGAGGGCCGCCCGGCCGGCACTCCGCCGCTGCGCACCCTGCTGCTCGGGGGCGAGGCCCTGCCGCGCCCGCTCGCCGCCGCCCTGCTCGACGACGGCGTCACCGAGCGGCTGGTCAACCACTACGGACCGACCGAGACCACCGTCGGCGCGACCTGCTTCCTGGCCACCAGCGCCGGTCAACTGCCCCTCCGGGAACCGACCGTACCGATCGGCACCGGGATCGGCGAGGTGCTGCTCAGCGTGGTGGACGGCGCGGGGCGGCCGGTGGCCGACGGTGCGGTGGGGGAGTTGCTGATCGGCGGGCGGGGTGTCAGCGCCGGGTACTTCGGGCGGCCCGAGGAGACCGCCCGGGGCTTCGTCCGGCACGACGGCCGGCGGACCTACCGGACGGGTGATCTGTGCCGTCGGCGGGCGGACGGGAACCTGGTCTTCCTCGGCCGGGTGGACCGCCAGGTGAAGGTCCGGGGGTACCGGGTCGACCTCGCCGAGGTCGAGCGGGCCATGGACGGGTATCCGGGCGTGGCGGGCTCCGCGGCGCTGCTGCGGGAGACCGCCGTCGGTCACCAACTGCTGGGCGCTGTGCGGCTGCTGGATCCCAGCGCCGAGGTGGGGGGACTGGCGGAGTACCTGCGCGACCGGCTGCCCGGCTATTCGGTGCCGCAGCCGATCCTGGTGTTGCCGGAGTTCCCGGTCGGGCCGAACGGCAAGCTGGACCGGGCCCGGCTGGGCGAGCTGGTGGCCCGTCTGGTGGAGGCCCGTGCGGAGTCGGACGGGCCGTCCGGCCCGATCGAGGCCGGTTCGGCCGACGGCGGCTCGGCCGACGGCGGGTCGTCACAGGCGGGCCCCGCGCTGGGCGATCCGGCCGGGGGCGATCTGGCCGGGGAGATCGCCCGGTTCTGGGCCGGGGCGCTCGGTCTGCCCGGCATCGGAACCCGGGCGGACGTCATCGGCCTCGGCGGGGACTCCATCCTCGCCATGCGCACCATCGCCCTCCTGCGGCGCTCCGGACTGCGGGTCGCCTACGAGGACTTCTACCGGCACCCCACGGCGGCCGCGCTGGCCGCGGTGGCGGTACCGGTGGCCCCGGCCGTCCCGGCCCCCCGGCGGGGCGACGCTTCAGGAGGTGGGCAACTCGCACCCGCCCAGCGCTGGTTGTACCGGCAGCGGTCCCTCCGGGAGCCGCGGCACTGGAACCAGTCGGTGCTGCTGCGCTGTCGCGCCGCCGTCGACCCGGCCGCGCTCTCGGCGGCGGTCGCGGCCGTCCTGGAACGCCACCCGGCACTGCGCCGCCCCCTCCGCCCGGACGGCTACGGCGAAGCCCGGGCGGTGGCCGACCTCGATCCGGTCTCCCACTCCCGCATCCCGCGCGCGGCGGGCGCGATCGCCGACACCGTCGCCGGGGTCTGCACCGAACTCCACCGCAGCCTCGACCCGCTGGCCGGACGACTGCTGCGCGCCCACCTGTTCACCGGACCGCCCGGCACCGACGACCGGCTCGCGCTGATCGCCCACCACCTGGTGGTCGACGGGCTGTCCTGGCGGATCCTGCTGGAGGACCTCGCCCACGCCTACCGCTCCGCAGTGGACCGCAAGCCGTCCGACCTGCCACCGACGGCGGACTTCTACCGCTGGGCCGCGGCCGCTCCGCCGGCCCCTCCGCGGGCCGCTTCCGCCGACCCCGCCACGACCGCCCTACCGGGCGCGCTCAGTTGGGCCTTGGACGCCGAAGCGACCGCCCGGCTGGTCGGCCGGTACGGAGGCGGGGCCGGACTGGAGGCCGTTCTGCTGGACGCCTTCGCCGGAGCCGTCGCCCAGTGGCGCGGCGAACCCCGGCTCGCCGTGGAGGTCGAGACCCATGGGCGGGACACCGCCGGTGATCCGGGCGAATTCCTGGACACCGTCGGCTGGTTCACCGCCGTCAAGCACATCGAACTGGACCCGTCCGCGGGCCCGGAGGAGACGGCGCGGCTGCTGCGCGAGGCGCCCGTACGGCCGATGGACGCGGCGGGCGGCACCAGTGGGCAGCCCGACGTCGGGTTCAACTTCCTCGGCACCTTCCGACTGCCCGAGGACTCCGCGCTCGACTGGACCGTCGCCGACGAGCAGGCCGGGGTGGCCCGCTGCGCCGGGGGCGACCCGCTGTACCAACTGCGCCTCACCGCACGGGTGGTGGAGCAGCGGTTGGTCACCGACCTGGTGTACGGGTGGCCCGCGGTGGCGCACCACGCCGCCGAGCGGCTCCTCCGGGGGTTCGCCACGGCCATCGCCGGACCGGCGGCCGCCCGGCCGCGGCGCTCGCCGCTGTCCACCTCCGGGCAGCTGCTGCACGCCCGGGTGGCGCCCACCGCCCGGGCGAGCGTGCGCGAGCCCGCCCGGGTGCTGCTCACCGGCGCCACCGGCTACCTCGGACGGCACCTGCTGGACGCCTTCCGGCGGCGCGGCGCCGTGGTCACCTGCCTGGTGCGGGCCGCCGACGACGCCGAAGCCGTACGGCGCCTGGCCGGCCTGCGCGCCCGGGTCATCGCCGGGGACCTCGAACGGGACGGCCTCGGCCTCTCCCCGGACGGGCTGGAACTGGCCCGGGAGGCCAGGCTCCTGGTCCACGCGGCGGCGGACGTCCGGCTGGTCGCCTCACCGGACGAGCTGGAACGCACCAACCACACGGCGGTGCGCCGCCTGCTCGGCTGGGTCGACGAGCACACTCCGCACGCCCGGCTGCACCACGTCTCCACGCTGGCCGTGTCCGGCGGCGTGGACGGGCCGCCGCGCCGCTTCAGCGAGGCCGACCTGTGGATCGGCCAGCACTTCCGCACCCCGTACGAGCACAGCAAGTACCGGGCCGAGCAGGCCGTCCGCGCCTGGGCGGCCACCGGGCACGCCGCCTACCTGTACCGCAGCGGCCACATCGCCGCGCACAGCCGCACCGGCGCCTTCCAGACCAACATCGGCGACAACCGGATCTACCAGCTCGTCCGCGGCTACCTGCTGGCCGGCGCCGCCCCCAGCCGGCCGGACACCGCCTTCGCGTTCTCGCACGTGGACACGGTGGCCGCCGGGATCGCCGCGATCGCCCTCGACCCGTACGCCGCGCCCGGGGCCTACCACGTCGAGACCCCGTACACCACGCCGCACGACGAACTCGTCGACTGGCTCGCGGCGTCGGGCCACCCCGTCCGGCTCACCGACGACAGGACCTTCGCCGCCGCCATCGCCCGCGCCGAGCGGCAGCACCCGACGGCCGCCCGGCTGGCCGCCGCCTGGGCCCAGCAGGAGGAGCGCAACGTCCGGGTGGACAGCGGCTACACCACCGCCGTGCTGGACCGGCTGGGCGTCCGCTTCACCGCGCCGACCCCGCAGTGGTGGTCGGCCGCGCTCGACCGGGCCGCCGAGGCCGGCTACCTGCCGCCCGCCGACCCGCTCCGCCGACCGTGACCCGACAGCCCCGATGCAACAGCCCTGCCCGACAGCCCCGATCCGACAGGCCCCTGAGAGAAGGCAGCTTCCCTTGTCCCAGCTCTCCCCAGTGCTGAAGCAGGCCACCCCCGTCGTCGCCGTGCGCGGCGAAGGCCTCCACCTCTACGACGCCGACGGCCGCCGCTACCTCGACTTCACCTCCGGCGTGGGGGTGACCAGCACCGGCCACTGCCACCCGAAGGTGGTCGAGGCCGTCCGTGCACAGGCCGGCCGGCTGCTCCACGGCCAGTACACCACCGTCCTGCACGACCAACTCCTCTCCCTGACCGAGCGGTTGGGCGACGTCCTGCCGCCCGGCCTGGACTCGCTGTTCTACGCCACCGCCGGGACGGAGGCGGTGGAGGCGGCCCTGCGGCTGGCCCGGCACGCCACCGGGCGGCAGAACGTGATCGTCTTCGAGGGCTCCTTCCACGGCCGCACCATGGGCGCGGCCTCGCTGACCACCGCCGGGACCCGCTTCCGGGCGGGCATCGGCCCGCTGGTGCCCGGGGTCGCGGTGGCGCCGTTCCCCGCCGCCTTCCGCCTCGGACTGTCGGAGGAGGAGGCGGTCGCGCACGCCCTGCGCGGGCTGGACGAGGTGCTGGCCACCGTCTCCGCGCCCGCCGAGACGGCTGCCATGTTCGTCGAACCCGTGCTCGGCGAGGGCGGCTACGTCCCCGCCCCGCCCGGGTTCCTCGCCGGGCTGCGCGAGCGCGCCGACCGGCACGGCATCCTGCTGGTGGTGGACGAGGTGCAGACCGGCTTCGGCCGCACCGGCCGGTTCTGGGCCCACCAGCACGAGCCCGGGGTACTTCCCGACGTGCTGATCACCGCGAAGGGGCTGGCCAGCGGCTTCCCGCTGTCCGCCATCGCCGCACCGACCGAGCTGATGAAGCGCGCCTGGCCCGGCTCGCAGGGCGGCACCTACGGGGGGAACCCGGTGGCCTGCGCCGCCGCGCTGGCCACCCTGGACGTGCTGAGCGAGGAGCGGCTGGTCGAGAACGCCGCCGAGCAGGGCGCGCGACTGCTGGACGGCCTGCGCGTGGTCGCCGCCGGGGCACCCGGCATCGGCGACGTCCGGGGCCTCGGCCTGATGGCGGCCAGCGAGTTCTGCCGACCGGACGGCTCGCCGGACCCGGACGCGGCCCGGCGGGTCCAGCAGGCGGCGGCCGTCCTCGGCCTGCTGCTCCTGACCTGCGGGATCCACCTCAACGTGGTCCGGATGGTCCCCGCGCTGGTCGTCACGGCCGCGCAGGTCGACGAGGCGCTGGCGCTCTGGTCCAAGGCCGTCGCGGACGGGGCGCGGCCGGAGGAGGCGCTGTGAACGAGCACACCGTGACCGAGATCGGCTGGAGCAGCCTGGAGTTGGAGGCCAGGCGGCAGCTGTGGTCGCTTCCGCTGAGCGACGAGGAGCGGCGGCTGCTCTGGGCCGACGCCCGGGCCGGGCGCTGGGCCGCGGGCGAGCCGGTGCGTGCGCGGCTGTGGTCCTTCACCCGCGAGAGCCTCGACTCGGTCGGGCTCACCCACGTCGCCAACCTGGTCGACCCGGCGCAGCCGGAGCAGGAGATCACCGAGGTGCTGTCCTTCCTGCTGCGGGACCACGGCCGGATCGTGCCGCAGAACGGGCGCGGCGACCTCACCTCGGTGCTGCGCGACCAGGACGGCGACGGCAACACCGAACTCGGGTTCCACTGCGACACGTGCGACCTGCTCGTCCTGCTCTGTCTCCAGCCCGCCTACGACGGCGGCGGATTGACCAAGCTGGCGAGCGCCCGGCACGTCCACGACCTGATCGGCCAGGAGCGCCCGGACGCGCTGGCCACCCTCTGCCAGGACTGGACCTTCGACCGGACCGGCCGGGCGGGCCCGCAGCTGGTCGTCACGCCCATCCTGTACCCGAGGAAGGACGGGACGATCGGCTGCTACTACCAGACCCGCACCGTCCGCTCCTCGCCGGACCGGGGCGGCCCGGAGCTGACCGACCGTCAGTGGGAGGCGCTGGGCGTGCTGGACGAGGTGCTGTACCGGCCGGAGATCGCCTTCGGACTGCCGATGGCCGCCGGGGACCTGCTGATCATCCGCAACAGCAGGGTGCTGCACGGGCGTTCGGCCTACGTGGACGAGCCCGGCCCGTACGCCCGGCGGATGCTGCGGATCTGGCTCAACGAGGGGGAGACATGGGCGCCGTGACCCAACCTGCCGTGACCCGACCTGCCGTGACCCAGCCGCACGGCAAGGTCGCACTGGTCACCGGCGGCGGCAGCGGCCTCGGCCGGGCCTCCGCCCTGGCCCTGCTGGACGCCGGCTGGACGGTGGTGCTGGCCGGGCGCCGCAAGGACGCGCTGGAGGAGACGGCCGCGCTCGCGGGGGCCGACCCGGAACGGGTGCTGGCCGTGCCGACCGACATCCGCAGCCCCGAGGAGGTCGCCCGGCTGTTCGACGCCGTCCGCGACCGGTACGGCCGGCTCGACCTGTTGTTCAACAACGCGGGCGCCGCCGCCCCGCGCCGCCCGATCACCGAAACGCCCTTCGGCGACTGGAACCGCGTCCTGGACACCATCGCCACCGGCAGCTTCCTGTGCGCGCGGGAGGCCTTCCGGCTGATGAGCACCCAGACCCCCCGGGGCGGCCGGATCATCAACAACGGCGCGCCCTCCGCGCACGTGCCGCGCCCCCACTCCCTCGCCTACACCGCCGCCAAGCACGCCGTCCTCGGCCTCACCAAGGTGCTCGCGCTGGACGGCCGCCCGTACGGCATCTCCTGCGGGCAGATCGACGTCGGCAACGTCGCCCCGCCGGACGGCGGCCCGCAGCCGCCCGCGATGCAGGCCGACGGGACGATGGCGGTGGAGGCGACCATTCCGGTGGAGCGCTTCACCGAGGCCCTGCTGCTGATGGTCTCCCAACCGCCGGACACCAGCATCCAGTCGCTGGTGGTGCTGCCGACCACCATGCCGTTCGTCGGGAGGGGATGAGCCGTGCTGGTCAGCGCCCGCTCCTTCGCCGAGTACCGCGCGATGTTCGCGCTCACCGACCGCGACCTCGACCAGCGCGTCCTGGACTGTCCGGCCGGCGCGGCGAGCTTCGTCGCCGAAGCCGGGCAGCGGGGCATCGACGCGGTCGCCGTCGACCGCGAATACGCCGTGCACCGCGAGGAGTTGGGCCTGCTGGTCGAGCGGGAGAGCAGCTTCAAGCGCGAGCTGCTGACGCGGGAGACGGCGGACTTCACCCGGTCCTGGTACGCCGACGCGGACGACATGATCCGGCAGTGGACCGCCAGCTCCCGGCTGTTCCGCGCCGACATCGCCGCCCGCCCGGAGCGCTACGTGGCCGGGTCGCTGCCCGAACTCCCCTTCACCGACCGCTCCTTCGACCTGGTGCTCAGCTCGCACCTGGTCTTCTCCTACGGCAACCGGCTGGGCGAGGAGTTCCAGCGGGCCGCGCTCCTGGAGCTCGCCCGGGTCGCCCGACGGGAGGTCCGGCTCTTCCCGCTGGTGGTGTACGACACCGGCGAGCGCGACCGGGGCCTGGAGCGGCTGCGCGAGGACCTGGCGGGGGCCGGGCTCGGGAGCCGGGTGGAGCGGGTGGCGTACGAGTTCCAGCCGGGGGGCGACGAGATGCTGGTGCTCACCTGTGACGGCTACCGGGCCCCGGCGCCCGCCGCCCACCGCGCCGGCCGGCCCGGCGCGGTAACCGTCGACCCGGTCCGGTGGCGGCACCGGGAGCGGAGCGACTGAGGGGCTCCGGCGGATTCGCCGGAAGCGGAACGGCCGGGGCGAGCACGTCCGCGACGGGCCGTACGGGTACCCGACATGAGCCGCCCGAGCCGCACCCGACGGCCGGTCCGAGGTCGAGGTCGACGCCGTCCGCGACCGACCGGTCGGCGGGCCGGACCCGACCTCGCGGCGCGGCTTCGGCAACCTCCCTGGCCCGGACGGTCGCGAACCCGGCGGCGGAGCGAGGAGTTCCACGGGAGGGAGCAGGGACAGGGCCGGGCCTCCCGGCGGTCCGGCCGCGGAATATGGGGGGCGATGGCCGTCAGACGCGCCCTAGGGTACGTGGATGGTGAACTTCGTACTGGTGGCCGGTGCCCGGCTCGGGGCCTGGGCCTGGGAGGACGTCGTCCCGCACCTGCGTGCGGCCGGGCACGGCGTCCATCCGCTGACGTTGTCCGGGCTCGCGGAGAAGCGGGGCGTCCCGGCCGGACAGCAGACCCACGTCGAGGACGTCGTGACCGAGGTCGAGCAGCGGGACCTGCACGAGGTCGTGCTGGTCGGCCACAGTTATGCGGGCGTCCCCGTCGGCCAGGCTGCCCAGCGGATCGGCGACCGGCTGGCCCGCCTGGTTCTCGTCGACGCGAGCGTGCCGGCCGACGGCGAGTCCTTCGCCGCCGGCTGGCCGGACGGCGGCACGGCGCTGAAGACGGCGATCGCCGAGAACGGCGGCTGGTGGCCCTGCGCGGAGCCCGAACACTTCACCGGCCACGGGCTCAACGACGAGCAGATCGCCCGCATCGTCGCCGGCGCGACCCCGCACCCGGGCGCCACCCTCACCGAACCCGCCGTCCTGACCGGCTCCCTCGGAGACCTGCCCACCACCTACCTCGCGTGCCTCCTCCCCGACGCCGGGCCCGACGAGGAGGTGGCCGAGCTGCTGGCCGGCGAGCACTGGCGGCTGGTCGAACTGGACACCGGCCACTGGCCGATGTTCTCCCGCCCGCAGGAGCTGGCCCGGATCCTGCTCGACGCCGCGGGGGAGTAGCGGACCGGTGGCGCCGTTGCGGGGCGGTGCCACCGGGGCCGGTGTGCTGTTCAGCCGCCGGTGTGCCGCAGGGGAACATCGGCGCGGGACTTCTCCCGTTCAGCTGGCAGCCGCGGTCCGGCCGGGACCTCGGAGGCCTCCGCGGCCCCGTCGTCACAGGTCACGTGGCCCGGCGGGACCCTCGAACCCGCCCCCGACTGTGATCGTTTGGTGGATCCTGCTTCAAATGTCGCGCATGTGTTTCACATATCCCCCTCTTTGGGTGGCCCCGATGCTCTAGATTGATTCCCACTTCGCCCGGTTGGACGCGAGGCGGGAAAGCCATGGCCTACCGGTCCGGTGCTGCGGACGGTCAGTAGGTGCGTCCTCCGGCAGGGCTTTCGAGTGTGCCCGCGCCCGAGCGGGATGTTCAAGTAGCGCGACAGTGGCCGGATTTGCCATGCGCGGGAGGCGGGGCCTCCCGGAGCCAGGAACGGCGCGGCACGGGAGGCGGAGCCTTCCGGGGGGAGGAACGAACAGGTGCGGGAGGCGTGGGCCTCCCAGCGGGAGGAACCGTGTGGAGCGAGCACGTCGAACCCACTGGCGACCTGGACGGGGCTGTCGAGCAGGAGGAGGGGGAATTAGCCGGCCCGTTTCCGCCGGCGCCGCGGCGCCCGGGGAACGGGGAATTCAGCCGGCCCGAGATCGACTGGGAGCAGCAGTACCGCCGTACTGTGATCATCAGCGATACCGTGGCCACCGCCTTCGTGGCAGCGGCGATCGGCGGCTTCTTCGGGGTCCGGGACGCCGCCAACTGGCACGAGAAATGGGGAATCCTCGCCTTCGGCACCGAACTGCTGGTGCTCGGCGCGCTGGCGACGACCCGTTCGTGGGCTCCGGCCGTGCTCGGCGAGGGCGCCGAGGAGTTCCGCCGGCTCGGACGCTCGCTGTTCACGGCGGCCGTCGTCCTGGCGCTCGGCGGGATCGCCCTCACCTCGCACAACATCAAGCTCTGGATCTTCGCCGCGATTCCGGCGATCACGCTCGTCACCATGACCGAGCGCTACCTGCTGCGTCTGTGGCTCCACAAGCAACGCAACCAGGGACGGTGCCTGCGCCCGGTGCTCGCCGCCGGGAGCCCGGCCACCGTGCGCGACCTGATCACCCGGACCCGCAGGTTCCCGCACCTCGGCTGGCGGGTGGAGGCGGTGTGCACGCCCTACGCCCTCGGCCCGGGCGGTGACCGGCTGGACGGGGTGCCGGTCGTCGGCCGGCTGACGGACGTCGCCAACCACGTCCGCCGCGACGGCTACCGCGTCGTCGCGGTCACCCCGGACCCGTACTGGTCCCCGGACCGGCTCCAGCGGCTGGCCTGGAACCTGGAGGGCGGCGACGCCGAGATGGTCGTGGCCCCCGTGCTGATGGAGGTGGCCGGCCCGCGCCTGCACGTCGACGCGGTGCTCGGCATCCCGATGCTGCGGGTCAGCATGCCGGCCTTCACCGGCGGCCCGCGGGCGGTCAAGGCGGTCGTCGACCGGCTGGGCGCCGCCGTCCTGCTGGTGCTGTTCGCGCCGCTGATGGTGGCCGTCGGACTGCTCGTGCTGGCGGACAGCCGGGGCGGGGTGTTCTACCGGCAGCACCGGGTCGGCAAGGACGGCCGCCAGTTCACCCTGGTCAAGTTCCGCACCATGGTCGCCGGGGCCGACCGGGCCCGGGCCGGGCTGGCCGACCGCAACGAGGGCGCCGGCCTGCTGTTCAAGCTCCGCCGGGATCCCAGGGTGACCCGGGTCGGAGGGGTGCTGCGCCGGTACTCGCTGGACGAGCTCCCGCAGCTGCTGAACGTGCTCACCGGCTCGATGTCGCTGGTCGGGCCGCGGCCCCCGCTGCCGGAGGAGTCCGCCGCGTACGGCCCGGACATCCGGCGGCGACTGCTCGTCAAACCCGGGCTCACCGGCCTGTGGCAGATCAGCGGGCGCAGCGACCTGCCGTGGGAGGAGGCGGTCCGGCTGGACCTGCGGTACGTGGAGGACTGGTCGCTCGCCCTGGACGCGGTGATCTTGTGGAAGACGCTGCGTGCGGTGCTCCAGGGACAAGGGGCCTACTGATGGGCGGGGGACTGACGGGCGGGGGGCGTCGTCGTCCGATCGGCGCGCGGACGGCCGGCCGAGAGGGCCTGCCCGAGGGGAGGAACGGGTCATGAGGATCAGCGTCCTGGGGCTCGGCTACGTGGGCTGCGTGTCGGCCGCGTGCCTGGCCAGTCTGGGCCACGAGGTCATCGGGGTGGACGTCAACCAGGTGAAGGTCGACCTGGTCAACGAGGGCAAGGCCCCGGTGGTGGAGGAGCGGATCGGCGAGCTCGTCGCCGAGGTCGTGCGGACCGGAGCGCTGCGCGCCACCGGTGACGTCCGCGAGGCGGTGACGGGCAGCGAGGTGTCACTCGTCTGCGTGGGCACGCCGTCGGAGCCCAACGGCAGCCTGTGCACCACCTACCTGGAGCGGGTCGCCGAGCAGGTCGGTGCCGCGGTGGCCGAGCGGGGCGGGCGGCACACCGTCGTGTTCCGCAGCACCATGCTCCCGGGCACCTGCCTGAACCTGCTGGTGCCGATCCTGGAGAAGCATGTCGGCGGCACCGCCGGCGCGGACTTCGGGGTCGCGGTCAACCCGGAGTTCCTGCGCGAGGGCACCAGCGTGCGGGACTTCTTCGACCCGCCCAAGACCGTCATCGGCGAACTCGACCCGGCCAGCGGCGACGTGGTCGCGGCGCTGTACGAGGGACTGCCCGGCGAGGTGTTCCGGGTGCCGGTCCCGACGGCCGAGGCGATCAAGTACGCGGACAACGCGTTCCACGGTCTCAAGATCGGCTTCGCGAACGAGCTGGGCGCGGTCTGCCAGGCGCTCGGGGTCGACTCCCACCAGGTGATGGACGTCTTCCTCGCCGACCGCAAGCTGAACATCAGCCCCGCCTACCTGCGGCCCGGCTTCGCCTTCGGCGGCTCCTGCCTGCCCAAGGACCTGCGCAGCCTGGTCCACGCGGCGCAGCGCGCCGACGTCTCGGTGCCCATCCTCTCCCATGTGCTGCCCTCCAACTCCGACCACCTGCAGCGCGCGATCGAGCTGGTCGAGCGCACCGGCAGGCGCCGGGTGGGCCTGTTCGGCCTGTCCTTCAAACCCGGCACCGACGACCTCCGCGAGAGCCCGCTCGTCGAACTGGCCGAGCGGCTCTTCGGCAAGGGCTACGACCTGCGGATCTACGACCCCAACGTCAACCTCTCCCGGCTGCTCGGCGCCAACCGCGAGTACATCGAGACCCGGCTACCGCACCTCGCGCAGCTTCTCGCGGAGTCCGTCGGTGAGGTGCTCGACCATGCCGAGGTGTGCGTGGTCGGGACCAGGGACCCGGCCGTGCTGTCGGCCCTGCCCCACGGCGGCGGCCCGGCGGTCGTCGATCTCGTCCACCTTCCCGACGCCGACGCGCGCCGGGCCGAACCGGGGTACACGGGCCTTGCTTGGTGACACATCGTTCGACGACACGGGCGGCGGCGGGCGGACCCGTCGCGCGCTGATCCTGGTGGAGAACCTGTCCGTGCCGTTCGACCGGCGGGTGTGGCAGGAGTGCACGACGCTGCGCGACGCGGGCTGGACGGTCGACGTCATCTGTCCGCGGGGGAGCAAGCGGGACACCGAGCCGGAGGCGGTGATCGACGGGGTGCGGATCCACCGCTACCCGCTGCGCGCCGCCACCGGGGGGCCGGCCGGCTACCTCCAGGAGTACGGATCGGCGCTGTGGCACACCGCCCGGCTGGCCCGCAGGGTCGGCCCGGTCGACGTGGTCCACGCCTGCAACCCGCCCGACCTGCTGTTCCTGCCGGCCCTGTGGCTGAAGCGGCGCGGCGCGCGGTTCGTGTTCGACCAGCACGACCTGGTGCCCGAGCTGTACCTCTCCCGGTTCGACCGCGGCGAGGACCTGCTCCACCGCGCCGTGTGCGCGCTGGAACGGTGGACCTACCGGGCCGCGGACGTCGTGCTCGCCACCAACGAGAGCTACCGGGAGGTCGCGCTCAGCCGGGGCGGCCGGCGCCCCGAGGACGTCTTCGTGGTGCGCAGCGCGCCCGACACCGAGCGGTTCCGGCCGGTGCCGCCGGAGCCGGAGCTGAAGCGCGGCAAGCCCCACCTGCTGTGCTACCTCGGCGTCATGGGCCCACAGGACGGCGTCGACTACGCCCTGCGGGCCCTGGCGAAGCTGCGCGAGGAACTCGGGCGCAGCGACTGGCACGCGGTGTTCGTGGGCGGCGGCGACACCTTCGAGGCGATGGTGGACCTGTCCCGGCGGCTCGGGCTCTCCGACCAGGTGCAGTTCACCGGGCGCGTGCCCGACGCCGACCTGGTGCGCTACCTGTCCACCGCGGACGTGTGCCTGTCCCCGGACCCGCGCAACCCGCTCAACGACGTGTCGACCATGAACAAGGTCCTGGAGTACATGGTGATGGGCCGGCCCATCGTCTCCTTCGACCTCCGGGAGGCGCGGGTCTCCGCCGGTGACGCCGCCGTCTACGCGCCCGCCAACGACGAGGGCGGCTTCGCCCGGCTCATCGCGGAGCTGATGGACGACCCGGAGAAGCGGGCCTGGATGGGCAAGCTGGGGCAGGAGCGGATCAACGGGCCGCTCGCCTGGCGGAACTCCCAGCGCTCGCTGCTCGCGGCCTACGCCGCAGCCTGCCGCCCGAGGCCGCGCCGTTGAGCGACGACACGATACGCCTGGTCACGATCGGCCGGATCCTGCGTCGGCGCTGGCGGCTGCTCGCCGTCCTCGCCGCGCTGGGTGCGCTCGTCGGCTACAGCAGCTCGCTGCTGTTCCCGCCGAGCTACACGGCGTCGGCATCGGTCCTGCTGCCCGGGGTGTGGCAGGACCGCGAACTGCTGACCCAGGCGGAGATCGCGACCAGTTCGGTGGTGGTCGACCGCGCGGCCGCCACGCTCGGCTGGACCGGGGTCAGCGGCGGCGCGCTGCGGGACCGGGTGAGCGCCACGGCCACGGACGGCAACATCATCAAGATCTCCGGCACGGCCGACACCCCGGAGCGCGCCCAGCAGCTCTCCGACCAGGTGGCCCAGCAGTTCGTCACCTTCGCCGGGCGGATCGCGGGCGACAGCGCCGACCCCGAGGCGGCGCAGCCCGAGGCGCTGCGGCAGCTGGTGGTGCAGGCCAGCCGCCGCATCACCGACCTGGCCGCGTCGGCCGATCCGGGGCGGACCGTGGAGAGCGTGCAGACCCGCACCGAACTGGAGAAGCTGCGCACCACGCTCCAGGACGCCATCAAGAAGCTGGACCAGGCCGACCCGGCCGCCAACAAGGCCAACATGGTCGTCATGGGATCGGCGCCCCGGCCGTCCGGCGAGGCGCCGCCGACGAGGGCCCAACTCATCGCCGCCGGGGCGCTGTTGTTCTTCCTGCTCACGGTCGTCGGCCACCTCACCGCGGCCCGGATGAGCCGCCGGCTGCGCACCGGAGCGGAGATCGCCGCGGCGCTCGGCTCGGCGCTGCTCGGCACCGTCGACGTCCCCTGCGGGCGGAGCGCGCACCGGCCGCATGGGCGCGGCCCGCGGGCCGTGATCCGCCGGCTGCTGGGCCTCGACGTCCGGTGGGACCTGCCGACCCCGCAGGCCTCCGGCGACGAGGCGAGCCGGAAGCTGCGCCACCGGCGGGTGTGCTCCCGCCTCCGGGACCGGCTTCCGCAGGTCCGGCGGCTGTTGGTGCTCGTCCCGGACGGCGACGAGACGGCCCGCCGGGCCGCCGGGCAGCTCGCCGCCGAGGCGGGGGACGATCCGCGGCTGCGGGTGGTGGGCGTACCGGTGGACCGGCCGCTGGTGCCGGACGGCGAAGGCGAGTCCGGTGCCCTGGTCGTGCTCAGCGCGGGCAACTGGACCGCGGAGCAACTCGCCGGGATCGCCGGGGCGTGCGCCGACGCCGGGCACGAGGTCGTCGGCATCGTCGTCGCCGGCCCGGTGCGGGACCGTCCGGTGCGTCCGGCCGGCCGCCACCCGGACGGACACGAGCCGGCCGCCGCGGCCGTCGGGCCGGTGCTCGCGGTCGGCGATGACGCGGGGAGAGGTCCGGGGTGACGACGAGTACGGCGTCGGAGCCGTCGGCCGCCGCGCCACTGCTGGACCTCCAGGCTCTGGTGGTCGCCGTCCGCAGGCGCCGCCGCCTCTGGTGCTCCCTGGCGCTGCTCGGGCTGCTGCTCGGCGCGGCCGCGGCGCTCCTGCGGCCGCCGCCGCCGACCGCGGTGACCAAGGTGCTGGTCGCGCACCAGGCGGACCAGCCGAACGACCCCGGAACGCTGATCCGCACCGACGTCGCCCTGCTCCAGACCACCGGGATCGCCGACCAGGCCCTGAGGGCCCTCGGATCCCCGGAGAAACCGGAGGACTTCATGCGGGACTACGGCGGCACCGGCCTGACCAACAACCTGCTCCAGATCACCGTGACGGGCCGCAGCGGCACGGAAGCGGTGGCCCGGGCCGAGGCCCTGGCCGACGCCTTCGTGGCGGACCACGTGAAGCGGATCAAGGACGCCGCGGACGCCGAGGCCAAGGCCCTGCTCGACCAGCGCGACCGGATGCGCGACCAACTCGCGCAGGTGAACCAGTCGATCGGCGACGCCTCGAAGCAGACCGGGCCGAACGCGTCCACGAACCTGGAGTCGCTCTATGCCGAACGGGCCGAACTCACGTCCCGCATCACCGACTTCGGTCAGCGCGCCGCAGAGGCGCAGGTCGGCACGCCCCGGCTCGTCGCCGGCACCCGGATCGTGGACGCCCCGCGCGCGGTGCGGCAGTCCCTGCCGAAGACCGCAGCCACCGACGCCGCGATCGGGCTCGTCCTCGGGCTCGTCCTCGGCATCGCGGGGGCCGCCGTCGGCGCGGTGGTGGCGGACCGCCCCGTGCTGCGCCGAGAGATCGCGGCGAACCTCGGCGCCTCCGTCATCGCGGAGCTGCGCCGGGTGCCCCGCCGCCCGGCCGGCCGCTGGCAGCTCCGGCGGACCCGGGCGGCACGGACCAGGCTCACCACCACCCTGGCCCGCACCCTGGGCGGCTCCGCCGAGGCGGTCTCGCTGCTGGAACTGGGCTGCGCGCAGAGCACCGGCGCGATCGCCCTGGACCTCGCCGGGGCACTGGCCGGGGAGGGGCCGGTGGTCGTCGTCGACGGTCTGCCCGGCTCCCGGCTCGCCGGGCGCCGCCCGGAACCGGGGGACCCGACCGTGGTCGACGGCGAGCGGGCCGCGGCCCTGCCGCCCGGGCAACGCCGGCTCGGCGTCGGCTCGGTGGCGCCCGGCACGACCTGGACCGACCTGAGCCACCTCGGCACCCGGACCGTCCTCGTGGTGCGCGCAGGGCACGTCAGCGCCGCCTGGCTGCACACCGTGGCGCGCCGGCTCGCGGACCAGTGCATCCCGGTGCTCGGGGTGGTGCTGATCGACCCCGATCCGCGCGACCGGACCGACGGCACCCTCTGGGACGGCCCGCACACCGCGCTGCGCGACCGGGACGGGCCGCCGGCCCGGCAGAACCGGGCGGGCCGGCGGCGGACGGAACGGACGGAACGGACCGAACGGACGCAACGACGACCGAGGTGGACCGCACCGGTCCCGGACGACGACCAGGAGGCGAGGTAGGACATGTGCGGTATCGCGGGAACGTACCGGTGGCCGGACGGGAAGGCCGTGACCGACCTGCTCACCGACACCCTCGCCCACCGGGGCCCGGACGGAGCTGGCCGGTACAGCCACCCCCTCGGCGACGGCGACGTGCACCTGGGGCACCGCCGGCTGGCCGTCATCGACCTGTCCGGGACCGGCGCCCAGCCGATGGCCTCGGACGGCCTGGTCCTCACCTACAACGGCGAGCTGTACAACGCGCCCGAGCTGCGTGCCGAACTGACGGCCGCCGGGGTGCGCTTCCGCGGCACCTCCGACACCGAGGTGCTGCTGGAGGCCTGGCGGCGCTGGGGCACGGACTGCCTGCCCCGGCTGCGCGGCATGTTCGCGTTCGGGATCTTCGACGAGCGCACCGGTGAGCTGGTGCTCGCCCGCGACCAGCTCGGCATCAAGCCGCTCTTCCTGCTCCGGCGCGGCGAGGGCCTGGTGTTCGCCTCCGAGCTCAAGGCGCTGGCCGCAGCCACCGGCGGGTCCCTGGAGGTGGACCACGCGGCGCTGGTGGCCTCCCTGCTCTACTACTGGGTGCCGGACTCGCGCTGCGCGTTCCGCGGGGCGGAGAAGCTGCCGCCGGGCAGCTGGCTGCGCTGCCGGCCCGACGGCCGGGTGGAGCGCGGCCGGTACTGGCACCTGCGGGAGGTCGCCGCCGAGGGCCGGGAGCGGGCCCGGGCCGGCGAACTGCCGGATCTCGCCGCCGTCGTCGAGGACTCGACGCGGCGTCACCTGCTCTCCGACGTCCCGGTGGCGACCTTCCTCTCCGGCGGACTGGACTCCAGCTATGTGACCGCGCTGGCGGCCCGCGACCACCCCGGGATCTCCGCGTACACCATCGGCTTCCGCGCCGAGGACGCCAGGTTCGAGGCGATGCCGGACGACCTGCGCTACGCCCGGCGGGTGGCCGAGCGCTTCGGCGTCGACCTGCACGAGATCGAGATCGCCCCGGACGTGCTCGACCTGCTGCCGCGGATGACGTACCACCTGGACGAGCCGATCGGCGACCCGGCCGCGATCAACACCTTCCTGATCTGCTCGGCCGCCCGGGAGGCCGGGGTCAAGGTGCTGCTCTCGGGGATGGGCGCCGACGAGCTGTTCGCCGGCTACCGCAAGCACCTGGCCAACCGGCTCGCGCTGCGCTACCAGCGCGTCCCGCGGCCGCTGCGGCGCGGCCTGTCCGCCGCCGTGGACCGGCTGCCGGTCGCCACCGCCAGCCGGGGATTCCGCTCCGTGCGGTTCGCCAAGCGCTTCCTCTCCTTCGCCGACCTGCCGGAGGAGACCGCGTTCCGGCGCAGCTACACCATGTACGACCGGGACGAACTGCTCGCCCTGGTCGATCCGGACCTGGCCGGGGCGGTCGAGGACGTGCTGACCGAGCACGCGGACGTCTACCGGGACAACGACCTGGACGACTTCGTCAACCGCATGTGCCTGGGCGACGCCCGGATGTTCCTGCCGGGCCTCAACCTCGCCTACACCGACCGCTCCAGCATGGCCGCGTCCACCGAGGTGCGGGTGCCGTACGTGGACGTCGAGGTGGTCAGGGCCGCGTTCACCGTCCCCGGCGACCGCAAGATCGTCGGACGGCAGGGGAAGGCCGTGCTCAAGGAGGCGGCCACCTCGGTCCTGCCCCGGGAGATCGTGTACCGGCCCAAGGGCCTGTTCAGCGCACCGCTGCGCGCCTGGATGAGCCGGGACCTGGCACCGCTGGTGCGCGAGGTGATCGACGACGGCGCGCTGGTGCGGTCCGGCTTCCTGCGCCGCGACGCGCTGGCGCGGCTCGTCGCCGAGGACGCCGCCGGGCGGCGGGACTTCTCCAAGCACCTGTGGCACGTGCTGACGCTCGAGTACTGGTACCGCGGCGCGACCTCCGGCCACGGCACTCACTAGACGGCGCAGGGCTCATCCGACGGCTTAGAAGCAAGGGGGCTTCCGGTGAAACAGGTTGTGCAGAACTACAAGAGCGGCGAGCTGGCGGTGCTCGACGTGCCGGTGCCGGGGTGCAAGCCGGGCGGGGTGCTGGTCCGCAGCGCCTTCTCGCTGATCTCCACCGGCACCGAGCTGATGAAGGTGTCCGAGGCCGGCATGTCGATGCTGGGCAAGGCCCGTTCCCGGCCGGACCAGGTGGCCAAGGTCATGCAGAGCGTGGCCACCAACGGCCTGCCCGCCACCTACCGCAAGGTGATGGGCAAGCTGGACTCCTACACGCCGCTGGGCTACTCGCTGTGCGGGGTGGTCGAGCAGGTCGGCGCCGGGATCGACGACGTGAAGGCCGGCGACCTGGTGGCCTGCGCCGGCAACGAGCACGCGCTGCACGCCGAGCTGAACTGGGTGCCGAGGAACCTCTACGCCCCGGTTCCGGACGGCCTCGCGCCGCGGCACGCGGCCTTCGGCACCGTCGGGTCGATCGCCCTGCAAGGCGTGCGCCAGGGCGAGCCGCAGCTCGGCGAGGTGGCGCTGGTCATCGGCCTCGGCCTGATCGGGCAGCTGGTGGCCCAGCTCCTCACCGCCTCGGGGGTGCGCGTCGTGGGAGCCGACCCCGACCCGGTGCGCTGCGAACTGGCCGAGCGCCTGGGCGCCGTGGCCTGCGGCGATCCCGGGTCCGCGGCCGTGGCGAACGTCGTCGGCGAGCTGACGGACGGTCACGGCGTGGACCAGGTGTACCTGGCCGCGGGCGGCGGCAGCAACCAGCCCGTCGAGCTGGCCGCCCAGCTGAGCCGGGACCGCGGCCGGGTCGTCGACATCGGCAAGTGCCGCCTGGACCTGCCGTGGAACGCGTACTACGAGAAGGAGCTCGACGTCCGCTTCTCCCGCTCCTACGGCCCCGGGCGCTACGACCCGGAGTACGAACTCGACGGGCGGGACTACCCGATCGGCTACGTGCGCTGGACCGAGCGCCGCAACCTGGCCTGCTTCCTCGACCTCGCCGCCCGCGGCCGGGTCGACGTGGAACCGCTGATCTCCCACATCGCCGACTTCGAGGACGCCGTGGAGACGTACCGGCGTTTGGAGGACGGCGAGTTGAAGGCCGTCGCCGTGCTGTTCCGCTACCCCGGGGCGGCGGGGGACGGGAAGGCGGAGGCCCCGACGGTGGCGGTGCCCGCAGTGCGCCGCGCCGCCACGGCGTCCGCCCCGGCCCGGCCTTCCGGGTCGCCGGTGCGGCTGGCCTTCGTCGGCGCCGGGAACTACGCCACCTCGATGCTGCTGCCGAACCTGGCCCGGCGCGAGGGGGTCGCGCTGTCCACCGTCGTCACCACGACGGCGCTGTCCGCGGCCAACGCCCAGCGGAAGTTCGGCTTCGCCCGGGCGACCACCGACCTCGACGCCGTGCTCGGCGACGCGTCCATCGACGCGGTGTTCGTGGTCACCCGGCACAGCTCGCACGCCGACCTGACCCGCAGGGCACTGCTGGCCGGCAAGACGGTGTTCGTGGAGAAGCCGCTGGCCCTCACCGGGGACGAACTGGCCGGCGTGCTCGCGGCGGTGGAGGAGTCCGGCAACGACCGCTTGCAGGTGGGCTTCAACCGCCGGTTCGCGCCGCTGCTGCGGGAGGCCAAGGCCCGGTTCGGCGCCCGCACCGGCCCGGCGAGCCTGCGCTACCTGGTCAACGCGGGCCGGTTGCAGCACGGCAGCTGGTACCTCCGACAGGGCACCGAGGGCTCGCGGTTCGCGGGCGAGGGCGGCCACTTCGTCGACACCGCGAGCTGGCTGCTGGAGGCCGACCCGGTCTCGGTGTACGCGGTCGCCCCGTCCGGCAACGAGGACCTCCAGGTCGTGCTGCGCTACCCGGACGGCTCCACCGCCACCCTCAGCTACGTCACCACCGGTGCGCCCGGCTTCCCCAAGGAGACGCTGGACCTGGTCGCGGACGGCAAGGTGCTGAAGCTCGACGACTTCGTCCGTGCGTCGGTGCACTTCGACGCCGCGGCCGGCCGCAGGCGCTGGGTCAGCTCCCGGCTGCCCAAGGCCCGGGACAAGGGCCAGTCCGCCGAACTGGCCTCGTTCGTCAGGGCCGTGCGCACCGGCGGCCCGATGCCGGTGCCGCTGGAGTCGCTGGTCGCCACCACGGCGGCCACCCTCGCCGTGCAGGCCGCCCTGGCCGGCGGCGCGCCGGTGGCCCTGGCGGACGCCCGATGACCACGAGCGCGGGCTGGTACCTGCGGCGGCTGTCCCGGATGGGACCGCAGGAGGTCGGCGGCCGGGTCGGCGACGCGGCGCGCAGGCGGTGGTGGCGGTCGTCGGTGCTGCCGCACGGCCCCAGCGTGACCGGTGCCCGGTTCACCGCCGTCCTGCCCGCCGGGACGATCGCCGCGGTGGCGCCGGACGCCGCGAAGCGCCTGCTCGCCGAGGCGGACCGGCTGATGGACGGCCGCGCGGAGTTCTTCGGGGTCGAGCGCGACGACCTGTTCGCCCCCGACTGGTGGCGCGACCCGAAGACCGGGCGCCGAGCCCCGGCCGGCCACGCCTTCGACGTGCCGTACCGCGACGAGGACGCGGTCGGGGACATCAAGCAGATCTGGGAGCCGTCCCGGCACCAGTACCTGACCGTGCTCGCCGCCGCCCACGCGGTCACCGGCGACGAGCGCTACGCCGAGCGGGTGGCCGAGCACCTGCGGTCCTGGTGGGCGGCCAACCCGCCGTTGCGCGGCGTGCACTGGATCAGCGGCATCGAGCTGGGCATCCGGCTGCTGTCATGGGTGTGGATCCGCCGGCTGCTCGACGGCTGGCCGGGCGCGGGCGCCCTGTTCGAGGGCAACCCCGTCGCGCTGGAGCAGATCTGGCACCACCAGCGCTGGCTGGCCGCCTTCCCCAGTCGGGGGTCCTCGGCGAACAACCACGTCATCGCCGAGGCCGCCGGACAGTTCGCCGCGGCCTGCGCCTTCGGCTGGTTCCCCTCCTCGGCGCGCTGGCGCTCCGGCGCGCTGCGGTCGCTGGAGCGGCACCTGCGCGCCAACACCTTCCTCTCCGGCCTCAACCGCGAGCTGGCCACCGAGTACCACGGGCTCGTCCTGGAACTCGGCCTGGCCGCGCTGGCCGAGGCGGACGCGGCCGCCGTGCCCGTTCCCACGACGATCCGGCTGGTGCTGCTGCGGATGACCGACGCGCTCGCGGCCGTCGTGGACAGCCGCTCGCGCCCGCCCCGCCAGGGGGACGCGGACGACGGGCACGGGCTGGTCCTGGACGGCGCGGGCACCGACCGCTGGGCCTCGCTGCTGGCCACCGGGGACGCCGTGTTCGGCCGGCTCGCCTGGTGGCCGACGGTGACCGGCACCGACGTGCGCACCCCGCTGCTGGCCGCGATGGTCCGGCCGTACGGGAAGGACCGGACCGTGGACCGCCCGGCGAGCCGCCCGGTCCACTTCCCCGACGCCGGGATGACGATCCTGCGCGGTCCGGGGGAGATCTGGTGCCGCTGCGACGGCGGCCCGCACGGCTTCCTGTCGATCGCCGCGCACGCCCACGCGGACGCGCTGTCCGTGGAGGTCCGGCACGACGGGATCGACGTGCTCGCCGACCCCGGGACGTTCTGCTACCACGGACAGCCCGAGTGGAGGCGGTACTTCCGCTCGACCCTGGGCCACAACACCCTGGAGGTGGACGGCGAGGACCAGTCCCTCTCCGGCGGCCCCTTCCTGTGGACCCGGCACGCGCGCACCCGCGTCCTGGTCGCGGACACCTCCGACCCGGGCGCGGCCCGCTGGTGCGCCGAACACGACGGCTACCGGCAGTCGGTGCACCGCCGCCGGGTGGAGCTGACCGCCGCCGGCCGGGAGTTGCGGGTGGTCGACGAGCTGCGCGGCCCGCGGCGGGCCGTGCGCCTGGCGTTCCACCTCGGCCCGGCGATCACCGCGGACCTGACGGGCCACCGGGCCGAGCTGACCTGGACCGGGGACGGCGAGGACCGCTCAGCCGTGCTCGACCTGCCCGGGCAGCTGTCCTGGCAGGCGCACCGCGGCGAGACCGACCCCCCACTGGGCTGGTACTCCGCCGGCTTCGGACGCAGGGAACCCGCCACCACGCTGGTCGGCACCGGCTTCACCGACGGCGCGCAGGGGTTCACCACCGTCCTCGGGTTCCGGGGCTAGGGGGAGCGAGGGTGGGCATCAAGAGGTGGCACCGGGGGGTGTCGGCGGCGGCGCTGCTGGCGATGGCCCTGCTGACGGCGGCCGGCTGCACGAGCAGCTCGGACGCCCCGCCGGAGCCGACCGCCGCGCCGACCGGCTCGGCGGCCGTCGCCCGGGTGTGCGCCGGCCCCGCGGCCGGACCGGCGGACGCGCCGACCGGCGCGGTCACGGTCGACCCCGCGGTGGTCGGCGACCTGGCGGCGAAGACCAGGAACAGCCCCCCGCACACCACCTTCTGGCTCCAGCCGGGAACACACACGCTCGCCGCGGACCGGTACGCCCAGGTCGTCCCCAAGGAGGGGGACAGCTACCTCGGCGCGCCCGGCGCGGTGCTCGACGGCCGGAAGACCAACGAGTACGCGTTCAGCGGCGCCGCCACTGACGTCACCATCCGCCACCTGACCGTGCAGGGCTTCGTCGCGCCGCAGAACGAGGGCGTGGTCAACCATGACTCCGCCGACGGGTGGGTGATCGAGCACACGACGATCCAGGACAACTCCGGTGCCGGGCTGATGGCCGGCGCCCACCAGCGGGTCCGCGCCGACTGCCTGCGCGGCAACGGCCAGTACGGCATCAACGCGTACAAGTCCGGTGCCCCCGTCAGCGACCTGCTGGTCGAGGGCAACGAGATCACGGGCAACGACACCGACCAGTGGGAGCGGCGGCAGCCCGGCTGCGGCTGCACCGGCGGCGTCAAGTTCTGGGCCGTCAACGGCGCCGACGTGCGCGGCAACTGGGTGCACGACAACCGCGGACCGGGGCTGTGGGCGGACACCAACAACAACGACTTCCGCATCGAGGACAACGTGCTGGAGGCCAACGACGGCGCCGCGCTGATCTACGAGACCAGCTACAACGCGGTCATCCGCGACAACACGATCCGGCGCAACGACTGGGTCGAGGGCCGCAACGCCGCCGACCGCGGCGACGACTTCCCGTACGCGACCGTCTACCTGTCCGAGTCCGGCGGCGAACCGCGGATCCCGGCCCGCACGGACCGGATCGAGATCTACCGGAACGTGCTGGAGGACAACTGGTCCGGGATCACCCTGTGGGAGAACGCCGACCGGTTCTGCAACAGCCCGGCCAACACCTCGTCCGGC
Organism: Kitasatospora sp. NPDC017646; assembly: GCF_044329365.1. NCBI lineage: Bacteria > Bacillati > Actinomycetota > Actinomycetes > Kitasatosporales > Streptomycetaceae > Kitasatospora > Kitasatospora sp. NPDC017646. The sequence continues at coordinate 232,470 of NZ_JBIRJC010000009.1, forward strand.
GACTGCACCCTGCTGGTGAAGAAGACCGACAGCTGCTCCCAGCCGACGATCGCCACCCCGCCGCTCTTCGCCGACTGCCGGTGGAAGACCCAGCGGGTCGACATCCACGACAACCGCTTCGCGCTGGACCCCTCCGTCGTCGGCTGCACCGTCAAGTGCGGCCGGATGGCGGTGCTGGCCAACTACGGCACCTATCCGGACTGGTCGCCGTACAAGGGCGAACCGGTGGCCGAGGCGATCACCGGCGAGCAGCAGAACCGCTGGCACGACAACACCTACCTCGGACCGTGGAGCTTCGTCGCCCACGACCCGAGCCGCGCGCTCGACTTCGGACAGTGGCAGGGCCGGCCCTACCAGCAGGACGCGGGCAGCACCTTCCGGCCGCGGGCCGGTGGTTGAGGTGGGCCGGGACCTGACCCGCGAAGGGCCGGCCGGGGGCACCGGACAGCCGCTGTCCGCCGCCGGTCCGCGCCCGGCCGGCCCACCCGGGACCGTCGAGCTGATCTGGGGGCTGCTGATCCTCAACACCCTCGGCTCCGCCGGGGCGGTGACCATCGTCCCGCTGCCCCGCTCCCTGATCCAGATGGCCACCATGGGCGCGCTGGTCTCCGCGTTCACGCTGGCGCTCGTCCTCAACCTGCGGCTGCGCATCCGGGCCAGCGCCTTCCTGTGCCTGCTCACCCTGCTGCTGGTGCTGAGCGTCGTCTCCAGCGCCCACCTGGAGTCCGGGTTCGGCGCGCTCTTCCGCTGCTTCCGGCTGGCGCTCTTCGTCGGCACGCTGTGGCTGCTCAGCCGCTGGTGGGACGGCGGGCCGACGTTCGTCCGGTACCACGTCCGGATGTACTTCGTGGTGCTCGTGTCGGTGGCCGCCGGCCTGGCCGTCTCACCGGGCGCGGCCATGCCCGAGCTCTACGGCGGACGGCTGGTCGGCGCCCTGTGGCCGCTCACCCCGCCGCAGATCGGCCAGTACGCCGCGGTGATCACCGGCCTCACCGTGCTGCTCCTGCTGGGCCGCCGCACCACCGGTGCCGGCGCGGCGGCGATCATCGTGCCCTCACTCGTCCTGCTCGCGCTGACCCACACCCGGACGGCCACGCTCGGCCTGATCATCGCGCTGGCGCTGGCGATCGGTTCGCTCGTCCTGACCAGCGCAGCCGCCCGAAGGTTCTTCGGCTGGGCGGTGCTGTGCGCCACCGTGGCCGCCGTCGCGCTGAGTCCGCTGCTGGAGGCGTGGTTCCTGCGCGGACAGAGCCAGGAGAACTTCTCCAACCTCACCGGCCGGGCCAAGGTCTGGGACGCCCTGCTGGCAGCGCCCCGAACCACCCTGGAGCAGCTGTTCGGCACGGGCCTGGGCGACAAGTCCTTCGGCGGGCTGCCGATCGACAACAGCTGGCTGGCCGTCTACAACGAACAGGGCCTGACCGGCACCGCCATCGTGGCGGCGGTCTTCCTCGCGCTGGGCGGCGTCGCCCTGCTGCGGCCGCCGTCGCTGTCGAGGGCCTGCGCGATCTTCCTGATCAGCTACTGCGCGATCGCCTCGTACACCGAGGCCGGCCTCGGCGACGCCTCGCCGTACCTGCTGCACCTGACCGTGGCCGCCTCGCTGCTGGCGGCCCCCGCCGCTCCCCGTCCGACGCCCGAAGGGGTGAACTGACCATGCACGTCCTCGTGGTGCACAACCGCTATTCCTCGGCGCAGCCGAGCGGGGAGAACCGGGTCGTCGACCAGGAGGCGGCGCTGCTGCGCGGGGCCGGCCACCGGGTCGAGGTGTTCGAGCGGCGCAGCGACGACATCGCCGCCCGGTCCCTGCTCGGCAAGGCCGCGGTGCCCCTGCTGGTGCCGTGGAACCCGGCGGTCCGCGCGGAGCTCACCGCCCGGCTGCGGGCCGGCCGGCCGGACGTGGTGCACGTCCACAACGTCTTCCCGCTGCTGTCGCCCGCGGTGCTGTCCGCCTGCGCCGACGCCGGGGTGCCCGCCGTCGCAACCCTGCACAACTACACCCAGATCTGCCCGCCGGGCACCCTGCAACGCGACGGCCGGCCGTGCACCGAGTGCGTCGGGGGGTCACCGCTGCCGGCCGTCCGGCACGGCTGCTACCGCGGCTCCCGGCTGGCGACGGTGCCGCTCGCGGTCGGCCTGGCGGCCAACCGACGGCGCTGGTGGACCGGCGTGGAGCGGTTCTTCTGCATCTCCGCGGCGCAGCGCGACGTCCTGGCGCGGAGCGGGTTGCCGCCCGAACGGCTGGTGGTGAAGCACAACTTCGTGCCGGAGCCGGGAGTCGGCCGCACCGGCGCGGGCGAGCACCTGCTCTACCTCGGCCGGCTCGCGGAGGCCAAGGGAGTGCGGCTGCTGATGGCCGCGTGGGACCGGCTCGCAGCGGACGGCGGGGTGGGCGTGCCGTTGGTGGTCGCCGGCGCGGGCCCGCTGGAGCAGGAGGTGGCCGCCTGGGCGGCCGGCCGGGACGACGTGCGGTACGCGGGCCTGTACGACCCGGCCCGGTGCCGGGAGGCCGTCGCGCGGTCGGTGGCCGTGCTGGCGCCCTCGACCTGGCTGGAGGCGTTCGGCCTGGTGGTGGTGGAGGCGATGGCGGCCGGGGTGCCGGTCGTCGCCGCCGGTCACGGCGCCTTCGTCGAACTCGTCGAGGACGGGGTGACCGGGCTGCTGCACCGGCCGGGCGAGGCGGCCTCGCTCGCGTCCGGCATCCGCCGGATCACGGCCGAGCCGGGCCGCAACCAGGAGATGGGCCGGGCGGCCCGCCGCCGTTACGAGCAGGGGTTCAGCCCGGCCGTCGGGCTGGAGCGACTGCTGGAGGGGTACCGCACCGCGATCGCGGGTCGGTCCGGCGGCGCGGAGGGCGCGCCGCCGGTAGGGAACGCACACGCTGGCCCGCGACGGGGATCCCGCGCGGGCAGGAATGGGGGCACCACATGACACGCTGCCGACTCTGCGGTTCGACGGCGCTGGGGAGCGTCGTCGACCTGGGGGCGACCCCGCCGTGCGAGAGCTTCCTCGCCGCCGACCAGCTCGACCGGCCGGAACCGGCGTACCCGCTGCACCTGCGGGTCTGCACCGACTGCTGGCTCGCGCAGATCCCCCCGCTGATCACGCCGGAGGAGACCTTCACCCAGTACGCGTACTTCTCCTCCTACTCCAGCTCCTGGGTGGAGCACGCCCGCACCTTCGTCGACGGCGCCGTCCAGCGCCTCGGCCTCGGCCCGGACGCCTTCGTGGTCGAGGTCGCCAGCAACGACGGCTACCTGCTCCGGCACGTGGTGGACCGGGGGATCCGCTGCCTCGGCATCGAACCGTCGGTGAACGTCGGCGCCGCGGCGCGGGAGGCGGGCGTGCCCACCCTCACCGAGTTCCTCTCCCCGGACACCGGCGCGGCCGTCCGCGTCGAGCACGGCCCGGCGGACCTGGTGGTGGCCAACAACGTGTACGCCCACATCCCCGACGTGGTCGGGTTCACCCGGGGGCTGCGCGCCCTGGTGGCCGACGACGGCTGGGTCTCCATCGAGGTGCAGCACCTGCTGACCCTGATCGAGGAGAACCAGTACGACACCATCTACCACGAGCACTTCCAGTACTACACGGTCGCCTCCGCGGCCCGGGCGCTGGCGAGCGGCGGACTCACCCTGGTGGACGTCGAGCTGCTGCCCACCCACGGCGGCTCCATCCGGCTGTGGGCCCGCCCGGCCCGGGCGGCCGGCGGGCCGAGCCGGCGGGTGGCCGAGGTGCTGGACCGGGAGAAGGCCGCCGGGCTCCAGGAGCTGTCCGGGTACACCGAGTTCTCCGCCCGGGTGGCCAAGGTGCGCCGCGACCTCCTGCGGTTCCTCATCGACGCGGCGGAGCGCGGCGAGACGGTCGTCGGCTACGGCGCGCCGGGCAAGGGCAACACCCTGCTCAACCACTGCGGCATCCGGCCCGACCTGCTCCCGTACACCGTCGACCGCAACCCCTACAAGCACGGCCGGTTCACCCCGGGCGCCCGCATCCCGATCCTGGCGCCCGAACGGATCAGCACCGACCGGCCGGACTACGTCCTGGTCCTCCCGTGGAACCTGCGGGCCGAACTGGTCGAGCAGTTGTCCTTCGTGCACGAGTGGGGCGGCCGACTGGTCTTCCCCATCCCGGAACTGAGCATTGTCGAGGTCAAGCCGTGAAGGTCGTCCTGTTCTGCGGCGGTTACGGGCTGCGCATGCGCAGCGGAGCCTCCGACGACGTGCCCAAGCCGATGGCCATGGTCGGGCCGCGACCGCTGATCTGGCACGTCATGCGCTACTACGCGTACTACGGGCACACCGAGTTCATCCTCTGCCTCGGCTACGGTGCCCACCACATCAAGGACTTCTTCCTCAACTACGAGGAGACGACGTCCAACGACTTCGTGCTGCGGGGCGGACGGACCGAGCTGCTGTCCACCGACATCGCCTCCTGGACCATCACCTTCGCCCAGACCGGCATCGAGTCGCCGATCGGCGAGCGGCTGCGCCGGGTGCGCCACCACCTGGACGGCGACGAGATCTTCCTCGCCAACTACGCCGACGTGCTCACCGACGCCCCGCTGCCGGAGATGATCGAGCGGTTCTCCCGGCGCGACGCCGGGGCGTCGATGCTGGTGGTGCCGCCGCAGTCCTCCTTCCACTGCGTGGACCTGGGCGAGGACGGCCTGGTCGGGGGCATCACCGCGGTGAGCGAACTGCCGCTGTGGGAGAACGGCGGCTACTTCGTGCTGCGCCAGGAGGTCTTCGACCACATCCCGGAGAACGGGGACCTGGTCGCCGACGGGTGCACCCAGCTCGCCAAGCGCGGAAGGCTGGTGGCGCACCAGCACCGCGGCTTCTGGAAGCCGACCGACACCGTGAAGGAACGGGCCGCGCTCGACCTCGCCTACGCCCGGGGCGACCGCCCCTGGGCCGTGTGGGAACGCGACGGCGCCGGTGCCCGGGCGAGGACCGCGTGATCCGGCTCGGGGCCGGGCCCCTGGACCGGATCGTCATGGTGGGCGCGCACTGCGACGACATCGCCATCGGCGCCGGCGGCACCCTGCTGACGGTGTGCCGCGCGCGGCCGGGGCTGCGCGTCGACGCGCTGGTGCTCTCCGGCGGCGGCAGCGAGCGGGAGCAGGAGGAGCGGGTCGCGCTCGCCGCCTTCTGCCCGGGTGCCGACCTGCGCCTGACCGTCCTCGAACTGCCCGACGGCCGGCTGCCCGTGCACTGGGACGAGGCCAAGGCCGCCGTCGAGGAACTGCGCGCGCGGACCGAGCCGGACCTGATCCTCGCACCGCGCACCGACGACGCCCACCAGGACCACCGAGGCCTGGCGACGCTGATGACCACCGCCTTCCGCGACCACCTCGTACTCGGCTACGAGATCGCCAAGTGGGACGGCGACCTCGGCCGTCCGTCGGCGTACCAGCCGCTGACCGCGGAGACCGCCGACCGGAAGGTGCGGCTGTTGCAGGAGCACTACCCCTCCCAGCGGCACCGGCCCTGGTACGACCGGGAGGCCTTCCTCGGGCTGGCGCGGATCCGCGGCATCGAATGCCACGCGCGCTACGCCGAGGCGTTCGCCGTCACCAAACTCACTCTCGACCTGGCCACCATCGAACTGGGGGGCTGACCCTTGCGCGTACTGCTGACCGGACACCAGGGCTACCTGGGCACCGTGATGGCCCCGGTCCTCGCGGCCGCCGGGCACGACGTCGTCGGACTGGACGCCGGCCTGTTCGCGGACCGCGTCCTCGGCCCGACGCCCGCCGACCCGCCCGGGCACCGGGTGGACCTGCGCGACGTCACGGCCGACCATCTGGCCGGAGTGGAAGCCGTGATCCACCTGGCCGCGCTGTCCAACGACCCGCTGGGCTCGCTGGCGCCGGACCTCACCTACGACATCAACCACCACGCCTCCGTACGGCTGGCGAAGCTGGCCCGCGACGCCGGGGCGCGGCGCTTCCTGTACGCCTCGACCTGTTCCGTCTACGGCGCCGCCGGCGGCGACGAGCTGGTCACCGAGGACGCCCCGCTGCGCCCGGTGACGCCGTACGCGGAGTCCAAGGTGCGGGTGGAGGACGACCTGCACGCGCTGGCCGACGGCGACTTCAGCCCGGTGTACCTGCGCAACGCCACCGCCTTCGGCTACTCGCCCCGGCTGCGCGCCGACATCGTGCTGAACAACCTGGTGGGCCACGCGCACCTGTCCGGCGAGGTGCTGGTGCTCTCCGACGGCACGCCCTGGCGCCCGCTGGTGCACGCCGCCGACATCGCCCGGGCCTTCGCGGGCGCGCTGGCCGCGCCGCGCGAGGCGGTGCACGACCGGGCGTTCAACATCGGCACCGAGGCCAACAACGTCACGGTCGCCGAGATCGCCGGGCAGGTCGCCGAGGCGGTGGCCGGCGCCCGGGTGGTGATCACCGGCGAGACCGGCGCCGACCCGCGGTCGTACCGGGTGGACTTCTCCCGGGTCCGCGCCGCGCTGCCCGGCTTCGACTGCGAGTGGACGGTCAAGCGGGGTGCGCTCGAACTCGCCGATGCCTACCGGAGGTTCGGGCTGACCCGGGAGGACTTCGAGCGGAACTTCACCCGGCTGGCGGTGCTGCGCCGGGCGGCCGGGGCCGGCGCCGTCGACGACACCCTGCGGTGGCGCCGGTGAATGCGGTCGGGGAGGAGATGCACGCGCTGGTGGAGCGGCTGTACCCGCTCTGCCGGAGTATCACCGGCGACGGTGTGCGCGCCACCCTGGAGATCGTCGGCGAGCACCTTCCACTGGAGGTGCACGAGGTGCCGACCGGGACGCGGGTGCTCGACTGGACGGTGCCGCAGGAGTGGAACATCCGGGACGCGTACATCGCCGACGCCGCCGGAAACCGGGTCGTCGACTTCGCCGCGTCCAGCCTGCACGTGCTGGGTTACAGCGTGCCGGTGGCGGCCACCATGCCACTGGCCGAACTGCGCGGGCACCTCCACACCCTGCCCGACCACCCGACCTGGGTGCCGTACCGGACCAGCTACTACACGGCCGACTGGGGGTTCTGCCTTGCCCAGGAGACCCTGGACGCCCTGCCGGAGGGCGACTACGAGGTGCGGATCGACTCCACGCTCGCGGACGGCCACCTCACCTACGCCGAGCACGTCGTCCCCGGGCAGGTCGCCGACGAGGTGATCGTCTCCTGCCACGTCTGCCACCCGTCGCTGGCCAACGACAACCTGGCGGGCATCGCGGTGGCGACCTTCCTGGCACGGGAGTTGGCGCAGCGCACACCCCACTACACCTACCGCTTCCTGTTCGCCCCCGGCACCATCGGGGCGATCACCTGGCTGGCCCGCAACGCGGAGCGGGTGGAGCGGGTCAGGCACGGGCTGGTGCTGGCCTGCGCCGGAGACCCGGGGCAGCTGACGTACAAGCAGAGCAGGCGCGGCGACGCGGAGATCGACCGGGTGCTGCGGCACGTCCTGGCCACCTCCGAACGCCCGCACCGCATCACCGAGTTCACTCCGTACGGCTACGACGAGCGGCAGTTCTGCTCGCCCGGCTTCGACCTCGGCGTCGGCTCGCTCAGCCGCACCCCGTACGCCGGCTACCCCGAGTACCACACCTCGGCGGACAACCCGGACCTGGTCACGGCGGAGGCGATGGCGGACACCCTCGCCGTCTGCCGCGAGGCCTTCTCCCTGCTCGACCGCAACCGGAGCTACCTCAACCTCAGCCCTTACGGCGAACCGCAGTTGGGCCGGCGCGGGCTGTACGACTCGCTCGGCGGCCGCAGCGACGCGAAGCAGGCCCAGCTGGCCATGCTCTGGGTGCTCAGCCTCTCCGACGGCCGGCACAGCCTGCTGGACGTCGCCGAGCGGTCCGGGCTGCCCTTCGACACGGTCGCCCTCGCGGCCGGCGCCCTCCAGGGCGCCGGACTGATCAAGGCGTGACGCCGATGACCACCGGGGAGGTGAGGACGACGACACCGGCGGCCCCGCCCGGGGGGACCGGGCGTACCGCCAGGAGGGGCGTCGTCGGCCGGCTGTCCTGGGGGCTGGCCGACCAGGCGGCCTCCAGCACGACCAACTTCGCGGTGGGCGTTTACGTGGCCCGCGAACTGGGGGTGGGCGCCTTCGGCGTGTTCAGCCTGGCCTGGCTGACCTACGGCGTGGTGCTCAACGTCGCCCGCGGACTGGCCACCGACCCGCTCGTGGTGCGCTTCAGCGGCGTGCCGCAAGCGCCCTGGCGGGCGGCCGCGGCGCGGGCGACGGGGGCCGCGCTCGCCGTCGGGTCAGTCCTCGGCGCCGTCTGCCTGCTGGTCGGGTTCGGCCTCGGCGGCCGGGTCGGGCCCGCCTTCGCCTGCCTCGGCGTCGCCCTGCCGGCGCTGCTTCTCCAGGACGCCTGGCGGTTCGCCTTCTTCGCCGCCGGCACCGGGAAGAAGGCGTTCACCAACGACCTGGTGCAGGGAACCGTGCTCGTCCCGGCCATGGTCGTGGCGGCCCGGGCGGGCACCGTGGCCGCCTTCCTGCTCGCCTGGGGTGCCTCCGCCGCGGTCGCCGCGGCGTACGGCTGCCTGCAGTCCGGCCTGCGGCCCCGGGTGACCGGGGCCCGCGGCTGGCTCCGCGAACAGCGCGACCTCGGCAGCCGGTACCTGGTCGAGAACGTCAGCCTCAGCGGCGCCGGCCAGCTGCGGGCGTACGGGCTCGGCGCGATCGCCGGGGTCGGCGCGGTGGGCGCGGTCCGGGGCGCCGAACTCCTGCTCGGCCCGTTCCTCGCCCTGCTGATGGGACTGTCGCTGGTCACCGTCGCGGAGGCGGCCCGGGTGCTGCGACAGTCACCGCGGCGGCTCGGCCGGTTCTGCCTCCTGCTGGGCGGCGGGCAGGCCGCCGCCGCGCTGCTGTGGGGCGCGGCACTGCTGCTGATGCCCGAGCGGGCCGGCGAGCTCGTCCTCGGCGACGTCTGGCGCTCCGCCTCCCAGCTCATCGTCCCGGCCACGCTCGGCGTCGCGGGCGCCGGCCTCGGCAGCGGCGCGGCGGCCGGGCTGCGCGCGCTCGCCGCGGCCCGGCGCAGCCTGCGCTGCCAGCTGTTCGCCTCCGCCTGCTACCTGGGCGGCGGGCTCGGCGGGGCCGCCGCGGCCGGCACCGTCGGCTCGGCCTGGGGCGTCGCCGCCGCGACCGCCTGCGGCTCGGCCCTGTGGTGGCTGCAGCTGCGGACCGCCCTGCGCGAACGCCCCCATGCCCCCATCCCCGAAGTGAGGACGCCATGACCTCCGTTCCCCGGCTGAGCATCGGCCTGCCCGTCCACAACGGCGAGGAGTACCTCGCCGAGTCGCTCGACGCCCTGCTCGGCCAGACCTACGAGGACTTCGAGCTGGTCATCTCCGACAACGCCTCCACCGACGCGACCGAGTCCATCTGCCGCGCGTACGCCGCCCGGGACCCGCGGATCCGCTACCTGCGACTGTCCCGCAACATCGGCGCCGCACCCAACCACAACTTCGTCTTCACCCGGTGCCGCGGCGAACTGTTCAAGTGGGCCTCGCACGACGACCTCTACGCCCGGGACCTGCTGCTGCGCTGCGTGGAGGCGCTGGACGAGCGGCCGGAGACCATCCTCGCCCACTCCGGCCAGGCGGTCGTCGACGAGAACGGCCGGGTGAAGGTCCCCTACGAGTACGGGCTCGCCACCGACTCGCCGCACGCGCCGGAACGCTTCCGCAGCCTGCTGTTCGAGCCCGGGGGAGACGACTTCTACGGGGTGATGCGGGCCGACGTGCTGCGCCGGGTGAAGCCGCACGACAGCTACCACCACGCGGACCGCACCTTCGTCGCCGAGCTCACCCTCCACGGGCCCTTCCACCAGGTACCGGAGCTGCTCTACTTCCGCCGCGACCACCCCACCCGCGCCGAGCGTGCGAACCCCTCCAAGCGCTCCCGCTGCGTCAACCTGGACCCGCGCCGGGCCGGCGCGCTGCACCCGACGCCCCGACTGCTCGCCGAGTACGTCTGGGGCTTCGCCTCCGCCGTCCGGCGGGCGCCCCTCTCCCCGGAGGACCGGCGCGCCTGCCACCGCCACCTGGCCGCCTGGATGACCAGCCGGCTCCGGCCGGGCGCCGGCGAGCGGGTCGAGGACCGCGCCCCGGCCGACCCGTCCCGGCTCACGGTCTCCGTCGACGCCCTGGTGGCCGGACGCGAGGGGAGGCGGGCATGAGGCAACCCCCGCTGCGGGTGGGGGTGTTCGGCCTGCTCGGCTCCGGCAACCTCGGCAACGACGGGTCGCTGGAGGCCGTGCTCGGCTACCTGCGCGCCGAGCACCCGGAGGCGGCCGTGGACGCCCTGTGCGGCGGACCCGAGGTCGTCGCCGCCCGGTACCGGATCCCCGCCACCCGGCTGAACTGGTACCGGGGGGAGTACCGGACCGCGTCGCGGGCGGGCGCGATCGCGGCGAAGGGCCTCGGCAAACTCGTCGACGCCGTCCGCACCGCCGCCTGGGTGCGCCGGCACGACGTGGTGATCGTGCCGGGCATGGGCGTCCTGGAGGCCACCCTGCCGCTGCGGCCCTGGGGCTTCCCGTACGCGCTCTTCCTGCTCTGCGCCTCCGGCCGGCTGTTCGGCACCCGGGTGGCGCTGGTCGGCGTCGGCGCCGCCGAGATCGCCGACCGGCCCACCCGGGCCCTGGTGTGCTGGTCGGCGCGGCTGGCCGCGTACCGGTCGTACCGGGACACGCTGTCCCGCGACGCGATGCGGGCGATGGGCGTGGACACCGCGCGGGACGAGGTCTACCCGGACCTTGCCTTCGCCCTGCCGATGCCGCCGCCGACCGGCGCCTCCCCGGGCTCGTCAGGTCGGGGCTCACCAGGCCCGGTGTGCGTCGGCGTCATGGATTTCCACGGCGGCAACGACGACCGCGCCGGCGCCGAGCGGATCCACCGCCGCTACCTCGACGGGACGACCCGCTTCGTCCGCGCGCTGGTCGAGGACGGCCGGCCGGTCCGGCTGCTCACCGGCGACGGGATCGACGCGCCGGTGGTCGCCGCGATCCTCGCCGCGGTGGACTCGCCGCTGGTCACCGCCGCCGAGGCGACCTCCCTGGCTGACCTGATGGCGGAGACGGCCGCCGCCGACGCCGTGGTGGCCACCCGCTACCACAACCTGGTCTGCGCCCTGAGGGCCGGCACGCCGACCCTCGCCCTGAGCTACGCCGCTAAGAGCGACGCCCTCATGGAGCGGATGGGGCTGGGCGCCTACTGCCACCCGGCGCGCGAGGTCGACGCCGACCGGCTGATCGAGCAGTTCCGGGCCCTGGAACAGCGATCGGCCCAGCTGCGGCAGACCCTCGACGAGCGCAACCTGACGGCCGACCGGCAGATCGAGCAGCAGTTCACCGCCCTGACCACGGCCCTCTTCCCGAGGGCCGACGCTTCGAAGGAGACGCCGTGAAGGTGACCCGAGTCCCGGCGATCGCCGGCGCGTACCTGTTCGAGCCGACGCCGTACGCCGACGAACGCGGCTTCTTCTGCCGCACCTTCGACGCCGAGGTGCTCCGCTCGGTGGGCCTCGACCCGAACGCCTTCGTCCAGCACAGCGTCTCCCGCTCCGCCCGGGGCGTGCTGCGCGGCCTGCACCTGCGCTCCGGCGCGGGCGAAGCCAAGCTGGTGCGCTGCTCCTACGGGCGCGTCTTCGACGTCGTCGTGGACCTGCGGACGGACTCGCCGACCCACCGCGGTCAGGCCTTCTTCGAACTGTCCGGCGACACCCAGGCGAGCGTGTACGTCCCGGCGGGCTGCGCCCACGGCTTCCAGGCGCTGACCGGCACCGCCGACGTGTCCTACCGGATCGACCGCCCGCACGACCCGGCCGAGGACGTGACGATCGCCTTCGACGACCCCGAACTCGCCATCCCCTGGCCGCTCCCGGCCACCTCGATGTCCGAACGGGACAGGGAGGCACCGGGCCTCGCCGAGGCCCTGCGGCACCGGGGGAAGTGAGGTCGGCGTGGACACCGAGGAGTTCTCCCTGCCCCGGTCCCGGACGGCGAACGAGAGGCTGCACGCCCTCGTCCCCGGCGGCGCCCACACCTATGCCAAGGGCGACGACCAGTACCCCGAGGACCTGGCCCCCGTCATCAGCCACGGCCGCGGCGCCCACGTCTGGGACGTCGACGGCAACCGCTACGTCGAGTACGGCTCCGGCCTGCGGTCGGTCAGCCTCGGCCACGCCCACCCGCGCGTGCTGGAGGCGGTCCGGCGGGAACTCGACCGCGGCAGCAACTTCGTCCGGCCGTCCGTCGTGGAGGTCGAGGCCGCGGAGCACTTCCTGGCCACGGTGCCGACCGCCGAGATGGTGAAGTTCGCGAAGAACGGCTCCGACGTCACCACCGCCGCCGTGCGACTCGCCCGCGCGGTCACCGGGCGCCCGCGGGTGGCCGTCTGCGGGGACCAACCGTTCTTCTCCGTCGACGACTGGTTCATCGGCACCACCCCGATGTCCGCCGGCATCCCGGCCGCGACCACCGGCCTCACCGTGGCCTTCCCCTACGGGGACCTGGCCGCCACCGAGGAACTGCTCACCCGTTACCGGGGCGAGGTCGCCTGCCTGGTCCTCGAACCCGCCGGCCACACCGAACCCCCGCCCGGATACCTCGCCGGCCTGCGTGAACTGGCCGACCGGCACGGCTGCGTCCTGGTCTTCGACGAGATGATCACCGGTTTCCGCTGGTCCGAGGCGGGCGCCCAGGGCCTGTACGGCGTCGTCCCCGACCTCTCCACCTTCGGCAAGGCACTGGGCAACGGCTTCGCCGTCTCCGCGCTGGCCGGGCGCCGCGAGCTGATGGAACGGGGCGGGCTGCGCCATCGCGGGGACCGGGTGTTCCTGCTGTCCACCACGCACGGCGCGGAAACCCACTCGCTGGCCGCCGCGATGGCCGTACAGGCCACCTACGCCGAGGAGGGCGTCACCGCCCGGCTGCACGCCCTCGGTGAGCGGCTGGCCGCCGGTGTCCGGGAGGCCGCCGCCGCCATGGGCGTCGGCGACCACGTCGTCGTGCGGGGCCGGGCCAGCAACCTGGTGTTCGCCACCCTCGACGAGCACCGGCAGCCGTCGCAGCGGTACCGCACCCTGTTCCTGCGCCGGCTCCTCGCGGGAGGGGTGCTGGCGCCGTCGTTCGTGGTGAGCAGCGCGCTCGACGACGCCGACATCGACCACACCGTCGACGTGGTGGCGGGGGCGTGTGCGGTGTACCGGAAGGCGCTGGACGCCGGTGATCCACGCCCCTGGTCGGGCGGGCGGCCGGTGAAACCGGTGTTCCGACGCCTGGCGTGACGCGGCCGCGGCGACGCGGCGGTGGGTCAGTGGCGTGACGTCAGTGATGTGACGTCAGTGATGTGAGGTCAGTGGGGGTGCGGCCGATCGGCGTCGGTCTTCCGCCGGGTCTGCCGGTCGGCCGTCCGGTCGACCAGCCACGCGGTCGCCGGTACGACGGACAAGGCGGTGCACCAGCCGGCGAGCGCGTCAGTCGGGTAGTGCGCGCCGAGGGCGACCTGCGCCCAGCCCATGACGGTGCCGGCCACCAGTGCCGCGGCGGGCCAGAGCCCGTACCGGCCCTGGCGGCCGGCCCCGAGCAGCGCCAGCACGAGGGCGAGCGCGGTGGCGAAGGCGGTGTGCCCGCTCGGGTACGACAGGTTCCCGTCGTGGATGGTGCGCCCCACCAGGTGCTTGAGCAGCGTCGCCGCCCCCACGGTCACGCCGACCGCGACAACCGTGAACACCGCCGCGCGAGGACGCCGCAACAGCAGGCAGCCCGTCACGACGGCCACGACCAGCGCCGTGGCCCCGACCGGCTCGCCCAGGGAGTCCAGCACCAGCGCGACGGACCGCCACGGCGGCTGCACACCGTCCACCGCCGCCCCGATCCGCGCGTCCACCCTCCCCGGCCCGCCCCCGCCGGCATACCGGACACCGAGCGCGACGACCACCAACCCGGCGAAGACCGCAACCGGCCCGAGCCACCCGCGCAGCGACGGGGGTAGTACGGCGGGCACCGGCGTCGGTGGAAGGGGTGTCTGCGTCATGCCTCAACGTACAACGCATGGGCGTCGTTCGAGCCCACCCCCAACGCGCAACAGCAGGTGGACCAGCCGGCGTTCGCGCAGATCTCCGTCCCCTACCAGGCGCGCCACGGCCGTGAGGAGGCCGGGGCGTGTCAGGCGTGATGTGGTTCGGCCTGCTCGCCGGCGGCGGGATTCACCAGCCTCATCGCCTTCCTGGTCATCCTCATCTACGCCCTGAACTCCCCGTTCGGAGGTCCGCTGGGCCTGAGTCCCGCGCCCTTCGCCGATGTCGGTCTCGGCGGCTGAGAGAGAGTGACGGAGCTGGGTCTGCCCTGGTGTTCCGTTCTGGCGTCAGTAACATGAGTACCCCTCACGTTCTCGTCAGGAGGCTGCCATGCCGAACCGCTTCGACCTGCCGGCGGGGTTCCGCTGGGGTGCTGCCACCGCCGCCTACCAGATCGAGGGGGCGGTGGACGAGGACGGCCGCGGCCCGTCCGTCTGGGACACCTTCTGTGCCCGCCCCGGCGTCGTCCGGGACGGGCACACGGGTGTGGTCGCTTGCGACCACTACCACCGCTATCCCGAGGACATCGCGCTGATGAAGGGCCTCGGGCTGGACGGCTACCGCTTCTCCATCTCCTGGCCCCGCGTGCTGCCCACGGGTGCGGGCGCCGTCAACGAGGCCGGACTCGCCTTCTACGACCGCCTCGTGGACGCTCTCCTCGACGCCGGCATCACGCCACTTCCCACCCTCTTCCACTGGGACCTCCCCCAGGCCCTCGAAGACACCGGCGGCTGGCTCAACCGCGACACGGTGTACCGGTTCGCCGACTACGCCACCGTCATGGCCGACCGCCTCGGCGACCGCATCCCCACCTGGATCACCCTCAACGAGCCCTTCGTCCATACGGTGTTCGGCTACGCGCTGGGCACCCACGCCCCCGGCCGCACCCTGATGTTCGAGGCCCTGCCGGCCGCCCACCACCAACTCCTGGCCCACGGGCTGGCCGCCTCGCTGCTCCACGACTGCGGGCTGGAGGTGATGCTCTCCAACAACCTCACGCCCGTCCAGCCAGCCACCCCCTCATCCGAGGACGTGGCCGCCGCCGAGGCCTACGACGCCCTGCACAACCGGCTGTTCACCGACCCGGTTCTGCTTGGCCGTTACCCCGACCTCTCCGTGCTCGGCGTCCCCGACGACATCTACGGCGCCGTACAGCCCGGCGACGCCGAGCTCATCCACGTCCCCGGCCTCGACGGCCTCGGCATCAACTTCTACAACCCCACCCGCGTCGCCGCACCCACCGACCCGGGCCTTCCCTTCGACCTGGTCGACATCCCCGACGTCCCCCACACCGCCTTCGGCTGGCCGGTCGTCCCGGACGCCCTCCGTCAGCTCCTGCTCCACCTTCGGGACGTGTACGGCAAGGACCTCCCGCCCATCACCATCACCGAAAACGGCTGCTCCGTTGATGAGTCCACCGACCCCGATCAGCCCCGCATCGACTTCCTCGCCACCCACCTCGACGCCCTCGCCGCTGCTGTGGCCGAAGGCGTCGACGTCCGCGGCTACTACACGTGGTCACTACTTGACAACCTAGAGTGGTCGGAGGGGTTCCGTCAGAGGTTTGGTCTCGTCCACGTCGACTTCTCGACGCAGCGCCGTACGCCGAGGGCCTCGTATGCCTGGTATCGGGACCTGATCGCCGCCCATCGGGAGCGATTTGCGAGGTAGGGGTCTGGGGCGGCAGCGCTTCGGGCTGGTCCACACGAACATCACCGTCAGCGGGAAGACTCCGAGCATCGGGGCGCCGATGTGGTGGAACACCTGCGGCCGGTCGTAGAAGACGTACTTCAACAGGACGATCAGCGGACAGGGGACACCGAGCATCGGGGCCACCGTGCGCGGGTCGTGGCGCAGTCGGAGCAGGACACGGTGGGCGGTGGCGAACGGGATCCGGCTGGTACGAGACCACGGCCCGCCGCGCCGTCGCCCGGGCCGCCGAACCGGCCACGTGCGCCGACCTGGCCTCCCGCCAGGTCGGAGGCGGTTCTGCCCCAGTCGGCGGCGGTGGGCTTCTGCGACAATCGACCGGCCGGTGACGGGGACGGACGGAGGGAGGCCTGCGTGGGCGGGGACGGAGTGCGGTCGCGGATTCCGCAGCTGCGGCTGGACGAGCTGTTGGAGGAACTCCAGGCGCGGATCGACGCGGCGCGGGGTACCCGGGACCGGGTGCACAGCCTGCTGGAGGCCGTGCTGTCGGTGGGGCGGGAGTTGGATCTCACCCAGGTGCTGCGGCGGATCGTGGAGGCCGCGGCCCTGCTGGTGGACGCGCGGTACGCGGCGTTGGGGGTGATCGGGCCGGACGGCGAGACGCTGTCCGAGTTCCTAACCGTGGGGCTGTCGGAGGAGGAGATCGCGAAGATCGGTCCGTACCCGACGGGTCGGGGCATCCTCGGCGAGCTGATCCGCAACCCCGAGCCGCTGCGGCTGACGGACCTCTCGGACCATCCGGCCTCGCACGGCTGCCCGGTGCACCACCCGGTGATGCGGGCCTTCCTGGGTGTTCCGGTGCGGGTGCGCGAGGAGGTGTTCGGGAACCTCTACCTGACCGACAAGCGGGGCGGTGAGGAGTTCGACGCCGACGACGAGTCGGTGCTCTCGACCCTCGCGGTCGCTGCGGGGGTGGCGATCGACAACGCCCGCCTGTACGAGGAGGCGCAGCGCCAGCAGCGCTGGCTGAGCGCGAGCGCGGAGATCACCCGGAGCCTGCTGTCGGGCAGTTCCCGCGCGGACGTGCTGGAACTGATCGCGCGGCGGGCGCGGGAGATCACCGGCGCCGCGCTGGCTGACGTGTCGGTCCCGGTCCCCGGCACCGACACGGTCCGGGTCGAGCTGGCCCTCGGTGGTGACGCGGCTGCCAGGCAGGGCCTGGTGGTGCCGCTGGACGGGACTCTGTCGGGGGAGGCGTGCGCGCAGGGCTCGCCGACGACCACGGTCGACCTTTCAGGTGATCCGCGGCTGTCCGCCGGTCCTCGGAGGTTCGAGGGGCTCGGACCGGCAGTGGCGGTCCCCCTGGGGCGGACCGAGGGGCCGGTCGAGGGTGTACTGCTGCTGGCCAGGGAGGCCGGTGAGCCGGTGTTCACCGAGCGGGAGATCGGCCCGCTGCTGGGCTTCGCCGACCAGGCGGCACTGGCCCTGGAGGTGGCGGAGCGGCGCCGCGATGCCGAGCAGTTGGCGATGCTGGAGGACCGGGACCGGATCGCCCGGGACCTGCACGACCTGGCCATCCAGCGGCTCTTCGCGACCGGGATGACGTTGCAGAGCGCGGCCCGGTTCATCGAGCACCAGGGTGCGTCGGACCGGGTGCTGCGTGCGGTCGCCGACCTGGACGAGACCATCAAGATCATCCGGTCGACGATCTTCGGGCTCCGAGCGCGCGAGGATCACGCCGGGCAGGGATTGCGGGCCAGGGCCGTGCGGGCCGTCGAACAGGCGCAGGCTGTCCTGGGCTTCCCGCCGAGGCTGAGTATGGAGGGCTTGCTCGACACCGATGTCCCGGCGGAGGTCGCGGAACACGTCGTGGCCGTGCTGGGGGAGGCGCTGAGCAACGCGGCCCGGCACGCGAAGGCGAACCGGGTGGAGGTGGTGCTGCACGCCAGCGGGCAGCGGGTCGTGCTGACGGTGCAGGACAACGGTGTCGGCGTCCCCGAGCAGGGGCGGCGCAGCGGCCTGCGCAATCTCGCCGAGCGGGCGGAGGGCCTCGGGGGCGCGTTCGAGGTGATCGTCCCAGCTGAGGGCGGGACCCGGCTGACCTGGTCGGCCCCGCTGGTGTGAGAGTCGGGGGCCGAAGTTCGCGGGGGCTCGTCACGCCTCGTAAGCCGGTGAGCCGGGCAGGGTACGCCCGGTCACCAGTTCCGGGCGGATCCGGATGGTCACACGACCGGTTGTTCTCGCCGGGGCGGGCACGACGGCAGGATTGGTGCGGCCCTCCTCGGTGTCGGAGGTGACGTCCGCCCGCCCGAGGACGGTGACGCTCCAGCCGCTGCCGTCGGCTTCGTCGAGTTCGCCGGCCTCGAAGGCGACGATCGCGTCGGCGACGGCTCGGGTGATCTCGGAGTCGGTGTGGGCGTGGAGCAGGACGCTGCCGTCCGCCGCGATCCGGTAACGGACCGGCATGACGGCCGGCAGCGCACCAACGGTGTAGACCAGTCGGCCGACGGCTGTCCCGCTGAGGAGTCTCAGACACTGCAGCTCGTCCAGTGGTGTCAATTCGGCGGTCATGGCATCCATGCTCGGTGGGGGCATGTCCTTCCGCGAGGGGCTGATGGTCCCCCGGGAGGCCTCCGGGTGGTCCCCGTGCACCGGGTGCTTCCGGCCCGGGTGGGAGTGCCGCTCAGACGGTCCGGCGGGTCGCCGGGTGGCCCTGGCCCGTCAGTACCTCGGTGGCGATGATCGCGGCCTGTACCCGGCGCTCCACACCGAGCTTGGCGAGGAGGCGGGAGATGTGGTTCTTGACGGTCTTCTCGGCGAGGTAGAGCCGCTGGCCGATCTGCCGGTTGGTCAGGCCCTCGCCGACCAGGGCGAGGATCTCGCGTTCGCGGTCGGTGAGGTGCGGGCCGTCGGACGGCTGCCGAGCGGCCTCGCCGCGCAGTCTGGCCATCAGCCGGGTGGTGGCGCCGGGGTCGAGCATGGACTGTCCGGAGGCGACCGTGCGGACCGCGGAGACGAGGTCGGTGCCGCTGATCTGCTTGAGGACGTAGCCGGCGGCGCCGGCCATGATCGAGTCGAGCAGGGCCTCCTCGTCGTCGAAGGAGGTGAGGATCAGGCAGGCCAGCTCCGGCATCCGGGACCGCAGTTCCCGGCAGACCGTCACGCCGTCGCCATCGGGCAGCCGCATGTCCAGGACCGCGACGTCCGGGCGCAGCGCCGGAACGCGGGTGAGCGCCTGCGCCACCGTGGAGGCCTCGCCGACCACCGTGAAGCCGGGCTCCGCGTCCAGCAGGTCGTGCACGCCCCGCCGGACCACCTCGTGGTCGTCGAGGAGGAACACCTTCACCGGGTTGCCCGCGTCGGCCGCCGTGTCGTCCACCATCACCGCTCCGTGCTCAGCCTGCCCCAGCGGCAGGTCGTACAGATCTCACCGCAGTGTGCCGGATGCCGGGTCGAGTCGGTAGGGCCGGACGGCCCTATTGCACGTGGGGCGTCAGGACGGCTCGCCGGCGTTGCCGCGATTCCCGTCACGCGGGTGCCCTCGGGCCGTCAGGCCGCGGTGGCCGGCGCGGCGGTGATCCCTGGTACCGGCTGACCATTGGCCAGGACTGGCGGTCGGCTCGGGGTGGAGAAGCTCGCGGGCCCGTACCCGATGCGCAGCAGCATCTGGGGCGCGCCGCGCTGTGGCAGGGCCCAGGCCATCCGGGCGCGCGGATCGGGCCATCCGGGCGCGCGGATCGGGCCGTTCCATGGCCTGGTGAAGCGGTGACTCCGCGGACGCGGCCGGTGGTGTCAGCCCGCCCGGTTGTCGCGTGGGGTGCGGCCGCTCCAGAGGGGCTCGAGAAGTACCCAGGAGTGCTGCCAGGCCTGGTCGGCCCGGCGGTCGAGGGTCATCAGTCGGATGCTGAGGCCGGCGATGGCCCAGGCGGGGAGCGGTTCCCAGCCGTGGACGGCGCGCAGTGCGGCGCCGCAGCGTTCCGCCTCCGCGAAGGCGAATGCGAGGAGGGCCTCCCCGGGCTCGCAGGAGTCGAGCCCGACCACGACCTCACCGGCGGTTCCGGCGTTCCGGTGGGGGAGGAGCGCTGTCCCGCGGACGAGGACCGTCGGAACGGTCGTGCGGGCGGCCACGGCGAGGGAGACCGAGCCGACGAGCAGTCCGGCGAATCCCCCGAGGCCCCGGGAACCGAGGACCAGCCTCTCCTGCCCTCGCGCTTCGGCGACCAGTCCGTCGACCGGGTCGTCGGGCCTGACGGCCGTCTCCACCGGCAGTTCCGGGTGGGCGAGGCGGATCCGGTCGGCGACGCGGGCGAGGGCGTCGAGCGCGGCGGGCCCGAGGTCGCCGGACCTCGGATGCTCCACTTCCTCGCCGCTCAGCCAGGGCCAGACGTGCAGGAGGCGCAGGGGCACTCCGGCCGCTGGGCATCCGCTGCCGCCCACATGGCGGCGGTCTCGCTCTGCGGTGAGCCGTCGAGGCCTGCCCGGACGTGTCGCGTCGTCACGAATGCTCCTTCGGAGTCGGGTTGAGGGCCGGGATGCACCGCCGCCCGGCGAGCACCAATCTCCCGCCGGGCCTCGCGGGACCCCAGGGCCGGACGGAACCCGCCGGTGGGCCGGTGGTCCCGAGGGGACGAATCCGACAGTGCGCCTGCAAGACGGCCGTAGGCGGGCTCGCAGTGCCGGACGAGGTACTCACACTCGCGTCCGCCTTCCACCATGCGGGCTACCGGCATGTGGTCGGCACGTTGTGGGATGTCCGGGACGACGTGGCCAACCAGCTGGCGAAGGACGTCTACCCGCGTCTGCTGGGCTGCGGCGCGGCAGACGGGAGGAGGTTGGACGGCTCATGCTGTGCCCAGGCTCTGCATGACGCGGTCCGTGGCTTGCAGGTCGATCATCCGTACACGCCGAGCGCGTGGGCTTCGTTCATTCACATCGGTCCGTGACCGGCGGCCCGAGCCTGGCAGGCGGATACGATGACAGCCTGTTCGAGGGCCCGAGGGATTCAGCCAGAGGTTCGGTCTGGTCCACGTCGACTTCACCACGCAGCGCCGGACGCCGAAGGCGTCGTACGCCTGGTACCGCGACATGATTGCCACTCATCGTGATCACCACTTACGGTAGTTGGCTGCCGGTCGCTGCGGACTAAAGAAGCCCGGCGCGGAGGGGCGCCTGGTGGTGGTGCCGCGCGGTACGGCAAGGTGGGGTTCATGGCGAGTGTGGCGAATCCTGCGGCTTGGCGCTCTATCCGCGAGGCGGCCTTCTCGCAGGTGTCCTCGGAGAGTGAAGGGATCACGCTCTCGGTCCTGGGTATCCGTGCCCTCCTGCTTTACCGGATTGATGAACGTGAACATCGCAGGCGGGAAGCGGTTGGTGCTGAGCAGTTGGACAGCATCGCCGTGTTGGAGTGCCTGCTCGCCCTTCCGGTCGACCTTCCCGTTCCGGTGGGCTCGCTCCCGCGGCAGGTAGAGGTTCGTCATCTCCCTCATGGAGCGGTCGAGTCGGACACGGAGCTGGTGACACGCCGAGCGGTCCGGCCGCTCGTGGTTGACCTCGCGGTTGTGTCGGCTACCGACTGGCGGCAGGGTCTTGAGCGTGCAGGCCGATTCGCGCCGTTCTGCCGCCGAGCCGTCCTGCTCCGCCGGACCCCGTGCGCGGGGCTGGACGAGATCTTGGCGGAGGCCGCCTTCTACGGCATCGGCGTCTTCGTCCATGAGCAGGACGGTATCCGGATGGCCCTGCAACCCGAGGCGTACAGGCCGCTGCGGCACACCGCAGCGGCCTGGTACTTCGTCGAGGAGCTGTACGGACGACTTGGTTGAACCGCCGGCCTCTCAGTCCGCTCCTGCGCCTGTCGATCTCGAAGGTGCCGTGGCATTGAGGAGGGACCACCGCAGCAGTTGCGGTTGGACCCTGAATCCGTTCGGTTGCTGGATGGCGGCGTTGACGAGCGGATAGCGGTTCACGGCGGCACGGCAGCGTTCCTGCCACCACCGTTGGCGGTCGGGCCCGGGCGGCAGGGTCTGCAACGTCTGCTGCCAGGACAGCAACACGGATGTGTTGTGCTGGGCTGCTGCTTTGGCGTCACGATTGCTCGGGAAGCTGTCCAGCGGCCGTTGTCCGCAGGCCTTGCACTCACAAACGGGTGCGTGCGTTGCGGCGAAGCGGCGTGCGAGGGTCTTTCCGAGGAACAGGGCCATCAACTCGGGGAACAGAACGGACGGGGAATCGGCGAACCCCGAGCTCTTCGTCGGTTCGCCAGGCGGTACGACGTGCCGGAGGCGCCCCGAAAGCCCGTAGCCGGCGAATGCCGCGCCCCCGGCGAGCGCGCCGAACGCCGCGAGATCGGCCCGCAGCAGGGCGGTGCCCGGTACCTGAGCCAGGACCCGGGCCAGTCCGGTGAGAGCGTCGGGGAAGCTCGCCAGCGGGTCCAACTGGCCGCCGAGCATGATGGCCTTGGATCCCGGTGCTGTGCTCAGTTCATCGATGAGACTGTCGACCAGGTCGATCTGCAGCCAGCCGGCGTCGATCGGTAGCGCGAGCACGATTCGAGGATCCTGGCGCACGACCACCTCGCGCACAGCAGCTCGCACAGCGGCCGTGTCGCCGGCTCGGAGGTACCCGGTTGGCGTGAGCGCCGCCGTCGCGCCGACGGCGAGCTGCTCCTGGACTGCCTGGCCGAGCGGGTCGGTGACGGGGAACTCACCGGTCCGCTGTAGGTAGGGCAGGTCTGCCGTCGCGATGCCGACCTCGTAGAACGCCGGGTCGGCGAGGAGCACGTCCTCATAGCCCTCCTCCCGTAGGTCCAGTGCCTTCCTGAGGGCCTTCGGCCCACCGATCACGAGCCCGCTCCGGCCAGTGTTGAGCTGGTCTCGCACCCATCCCACTCGTGTGGCGTCCACGTGGATGAGCAGCCGTTCGGCGAGCAACTCCGGTTGAGTGAAACGAGCTTGGTCGCTAAAACGGGACCTCCGGCGTCGGGAGGATCCGTGGGGACGGGAGCGCGGGACGGAGGAGTCGGACATTGCCTCGCCTTCGAATCGGCGGAAACACTCGACGACGTACTCGTGGCTCTATTGTACGGAGCGGAGCGACACTCCGCGGTTCGCAGCGATACCAGTCGCGGGAGAGAATGCAAGAGTTGGCCGAAGGTCAGTCGACTGCGGCCAGGACGACGTCATGTGTTGACGGGCAGGGGGCGTCGTGCGGCTGAAACGGCGACCCGGTTGCGATATGCCGGGTAGTAGTCATTGCAGGCTCGACTCGAGATCGTTGAGAACAGCTAGGACCGGGCCCCAACACATCATGACGGTGTCGTGGTCGGGGTCGATCCCGCGTTCCCGCTGCTGACGAAGGTGGACGAAGTTGCGGTACTCGCGGACGATTTTCATGAAGTCGTGAGCGTCGACCTGAATCCAGCCCCGGGACCGTGCAGTGTCGAGCAGCAGCGCCAGGCTGGCCTTTGCCGCCAGCACCGGCCTTCCTCCGTTGGGATTCGGGAATCCCTGTGCAAGGCTCGGTTCGCGTTTGATCAGCACGTCGAGCAATAGACCTTCGGTGAAGCTGCCGATGCCGATGAGGGCGAAGACATACGCACCATTGTCCGCGCAGATACGGGTCTCGTTCACCCGCTGCATGAGCTGACACGTGATCTCGTCGCTGCTGACCAGTCGTCGGACACGCGACTCCAAGTCGTCGGGTGGACTGAAGGTGGTCGATCGGCCGTCCTCGCCGAGCGCACCCAGCATCGGGCGGCCGCCCACGTAAGTGACCGACAGCTGTTCTGCGGCGAGGACCTGGTTGAGTCCCTGCCGGAGGAGGTCGGCGGACGCCATGCCGTCCTCGTACTCCAGCGGATCGCAGATGCGGCAGAGGAAGCGGCTGACGGCGGCTTCGTCATGGCCCGACTCCGTGATCGTCTCGGTCAGCCAGGGGACCCTCGCCGTGCCGTCGTACTCAACCGGTACGGGCCAGGCCGCTCGTTTCAGCAGCTCAGCCAGCTGGTAGCCGGGGCGTTCGAAAGGGCCGTCCGTGTCCACGACGAGTCGCGCGATGCGTTGGATGGTCATGGGATCGAGCTGGGGCATCAGATGTGCTCCTTGTCCGCGAACTGCTGTGAGTGATCGAAGGCCTGGTTGAGGCGTTCGACGATGACCCGTCCTCGCTTCCGGAAGCCGAGTTCGGTCATGGCCTGACTGATCCGGGTATCACGGTCGAGCTGGTAGCCGTCGCTGAGAATCCAGCCGGCGAGCGCGCGGAGGTCCATATCGGAGTAGGTGCCGATGCTGCCACCGAGCCTCAACGACGGTTTAGGTCCTCGCCGATTCGATGGCTCTTCTGCCCGACGTGGAGCGGGGACCGGGTCCGGAATCACCCTGCCGCTCGGCGGTTCATCGGCCGCCCGGACGACGTCCTGCCAGACGCCGACGAGTCGGTCCGTCTCGGCCTGGGGGTCAGCGAACCAGTCCGCGGCCCAGATTCGATGGAACTGCCATCCGAGCCGTTCCAGGTGTGCCTGGCGGAGCCGGTCACGATCTCGTGCGCTCACTGTGCGGTGGTAGCGGTCGCCATCCGTCTCCACAGCGAGCAGCATCTGACCGGGTCGCTCCGGATGGGCCAGTGCGAAGTCGATACGGTAGCCGGAAACGCCCCATTGTGGGACGGCGGGTACGCCCGCGGACCGCATGGCGTCCAGAACCTCCCGCTCGAACGGGTTCAGCTCGTACGTCCCCTGGCGGCCGCCCGACCGGGAGAGGTCACCCTGGACAGCGCAGTATTCGAGGAACAGGCGCAGCAGTTCGGGGCCGCGGTTCTTCGTCTCGGCACGCGGGCCGAAGTCGTGATGGGAGAACGAGCTGACGACCGTCATGCGCTTGCGGGCGCGCGTGATGGCGACGTTGAGCCGACGCTCTCCCCCTTCGTTGTTGAGCGGCCCGAAACGTTGGGCAAGCCGGCCGTTGGCGGCCTTGGCATATCCGATGCTGAGGATGATCGCGTCGCGTTCGTCGCCCTGCACGCGTTCGAGGTTCTTGATGAAGAAGCGTCGGCCGGGGCCGGCCTCGGGGCTGAAGTACTCCTGTAGGTCCGGCTGCTCCTCGAGGGCTCTGCGCAAGGCGAGATCGATGCGATCGGCGTGCCGTTGCCCCATGGTGATGATGCCGAGGCTCAGGTCGGGGGTGCGGGCGGCGTGGTCGAGCGCCAGCTCCACCACTCGTTCGACCTCCTGAGGTGCGGAGCCGTCTTGGCCGGGCAGCGTATGGCCGTCGACGACCTCCAGACGGATCGGACTCTCGACGGCGGTCCCTGGAAAGGTGACGAGCCGGTCGGCGTAGATCTCCCGGTTGGAGAAGGCGATCAGTCTCTCGTCACTGCTCCGGTAGTGCCAGCGGAGGGTGTGGACGTTGGGCAGCCGACTGCTGAGCAGGTCCAGGAGCGATTCGAAGACGCCGGGATCGTTCCCGTCCTCCTCATCAGCGTTCTCCTGGCTGTCGGTGCCGCTTAGCACTCGGCTGAAGAATGATGTGGGTGGCAGCTGGTTCCGGTCACCCGCGACGACGACCTGGCGACCCCGCATGATCGACGTCATGGCGTCGTGCGGCAGGATCTGGCTGGCTTCGTCGAAGACCACCACGTCGAACAGCCGGGTGGCCGGTAGCACTCGGCTGACCACGAGCGGCGACATGGCCCAGCAGGGTTTGGCTGCCAGCAGCACATCGGGGGCTTTGGCGACCAGCTTACGCAGGGGCAGGTGGCGAGTCTTGCGTGCGGCCTGGTCACGGACCACGGCGTTCTGGTCGCGGTGGGCATCGCGGGCCTTTCGCAGCCTGGCCGCCACGGAGTACCGCACGCGGCCGGCGTTGGCGGCCATGTGGTCGCTGTCAGCGCGGCGGAACTGTGTGACGGCGTGATCGTGTTCCCGTCCGATGAAGGTGCGAACGTGCTGGGAATGCATCTTGATCTCGTCAAGAACGGATGACCACCAGGCGTACTGGAACCGGGCGACCGCCGCCTCGGCCGTGGGGAGGCTCTGGGCCAGCTCGTCGAGCAGCGGGCCAAGACCGGCGGCCTCCAAGCGGTCGGTCAGCTGATTGAGCTCGGGCATCTGGTACAGCGTCGCGCGGTGGGCGTCGAGTTCTCGCACGATCTCGGCGACCTCGTCGGCGGGCTTCTTCGCCCAGTCGTCGACACCGGCAAAGAGGGCCACTGCGGCGAGCCGGTCGCGAAGTTCGGTGAAGTTCTTCAGAGCGGCGCCGAGCTCAGGGACGGCGGACGGCGGTGCGCCGTCCAGCGACACGCTCTGCCAGCGGGTCCGCTGCTCCTGGGCCCGGACCAGCCGGGTGTGGAGAATCCGGCGGTCGCGCAGTCCGTCGCGATGGACTGCCCTGGCTTCACGGACCAAGGAGCGCCGCTGCCACCAGCCGATGGGTTGCCCGTGCTGTTTGCGCCAAGCTCGGTCGGCGGTGGCAGCGACGAACTGGTCGAGCTGCGGTCCGAAGACCTCCGCAGTGAATTCCTCGAAGGTGCCGGACACGGCTTGCAGAAGGTCCAGCAAGTGCTGCCAGCCGTGGATGTCCTGTGCCTGGCACAGTCCCGCTGTGGTGATGAGCGACTCGATCTCCTGGCGGGTGTCCACGAAGGTCGTGCCCGCCAGGTGGTCGAGTCGTTCGAGGACGGGACGGAGTTCCGTGGCGTCCCGTACGCGGGTGCGCGACCAGGGAGACTGGCCGAGCCGAATCTGCAGCCCCTTCCGGCTGACGAACTTGTGCAGATCCTGCTCTACGTGTTGCCGGGCAGCCCGGTCCAGCTGCCGCAGGACATCCCCGCGCAGGCGCCAGCGGGTCTGTTGCTCGGACGGAACTCCCGACAGTTCCGTCAGCGCTTGGTAGGCGCTGACCCCCCACGGGGACCTGGGCTGGTGGAACTCGGAGACGTGCCGTCCGATCTGACCGCGGAAGTGCTCGAGCGAGGCGTGCAACTGATCAGGGTGCGGCGGCGGCTCCTGGCCCGACCGGTCGAGGGTCTCAAGAAGCTGTTGCGCGAGCTGTCGGCGGTTCAGCTTGTTCCCGTGGAGATCGAGAACGAGTCCGTCGAGGTCGACTTGGGCGAGTCGGTCGGTGACCGCCTCGATCGCGGCGCGCTTCTCCGCGACGAAGAGGACGCGGCGTCCCTCAGCAGCCAGTGCGGCGATGAGGTTGGCGATGGTCTGGCTCTTGCCCGTTCCGGGAGGGCCCTCAATGACCACGTGCCGGCCGGCCAGTACGGCGCGGATCGTCTGCTGCTGAGAGGCATCGGCGTCGTGGACGAGGAACTCCTGCCGCGGCGGGACCTCGCCTTCCATAGGAGGGCCCTCCGTGTCCTCCAGCAGCGAGCGGGCCGCAGTGCTGTCGCCGGCGATGGCGGCGATGACGGCGTGCTCGGTAAGCAATGAGGTCGAATTCTTCAGGTCGTTGACCATGGGTAGCCGGTCAAAGCTGAAGGCCCCGACCACTAGGCGTTCCTCGAACGACGCGGACAGCCCGCTCCGGTGGAGGGCCTTGGCAAGGAGGTCGTATACAGCGCGTACTCGGGCGCCCGGATCCGATTGATCCTCAAGCACGGCTGATGCCTGGTCGGCCAGTTGGTCGAGGTCGGCATCCAGGCCGTACTGGCGGCTCAACGCGTAGAACAGGACCGGATTGATCTCCGGCTCGCCGTCGACCTGAAGGACGAAGTCGTTCTCGGTGGCTGTGCGCGGCTGGATCGTAAGGGGCAGCAGCACGAGGGGAGCGCGCAGCGGGAGGACGGTGGTTGTGCCACGTGTCCTCGGCGGGTCCACGTTGAGCAGTCCGCAGGCTAGGCGGCCGGCCTCGATACCCTGTTCCTCGTCCAGTTCCATGATCCGGCGCCGCAGGTAGCGTGCGCGGAGGCAGGCGGCTTTGTGATCGGACGGATCGGAGACGAGACTCGCGAGCCGGACCTTCCGGCCGGTCAGCAGCGCGTGCTGCGCCTCGATCGAGACGGTGGTCAGGTCGAGGCTGCCAGTCTTGGTGTCCTTGAAGTGCAGCAGTGTGTTGCGTGGTCCGAAATCAATGAGTTCGTCGGCCCATCGCTGAGCCTGGGAGGCCACGGCCTCCTCCCTCGCGCGGCTGGCGGTGCCGTCCACTTGCTGACCCTCCGGTCCGTCGTCCTGAGCTCACCTGGTCGGTAGGCGAACGCACCAGGGTACGGCGCGGGTTGAGAGGACGAGTATGAATTCGGCGCTTGGTCGGAGATTGGGGGGAGCGCATAGGAGTGCCACTTGCCTGAAGTCTTGCGCCCCCGTGCGCCGGGCAGGGACCGGGCATCTCTCCAAGGCTCACTCAGCGACAGGCGAAGTGTGGGATCCACGGCAACCATCGGTAGACATAGAATGACAGCCCGTTCGACGGGCCGAGGGTTACCAGCAGCGTTTCGGCCTCGTCCACGTCGACTTCGCGACGCAGGAGCGCACCCCGAGGGCCTCGGACGCCTGGTACCGCGACTTGATCGCTGCCCACAGAGCTTCCCGGACGCGGTAGTTGGCATCCGTTCGCTGCGGGATGGGTGGTCTCTCGACAACGGCCGAGCGGCCGTCTGGATGGCGCGGGCCGCAGCAGCTGCGCCCGGGGCTTGCGCAAACGTCATGCGCATGACCGGCGGTGCGGGCGAGGACGAAGTGAAGCGGCGACCCGGCATGCTCCGCGTACAGCGTGCGACCTTTCGCCGTCACGAACAGCGACTGCGCCGTCGTAACCGGTGCAGCTCGCGGGTGGTTGCCGGCGAACACCACAAGCGAATGACCGACCCACGCCCGCCTCCACCGCGGGGGCTGATCAGTAGGGAGCACACACCCACACCTGTGTACCTGTACTCCCTGGTCCGCAGCGGCCCAAGTGATGCACCCGAGTGGTCCAAGTGTTACGGCCACCTGTTGCCACGGCCCGCCACGAGCGAGAAGGAGCGACCGAAATGCGCGGAAAGCAGAAGACACTCGTCGTCCTGACCGGGACCGTGCTGGCAGCCGGACTCACCAGCCCGGCCTTCGGTTCCACCGCCATCGACGCTCTGCCACCGACCACGAGCACCGCCGCCAACGCAACCGGGGCGTCGGTCGTGGCATGGAACCGCGAGCTCATCGGCATCCTGAGCGATCCGAAAGCCCAACCGCCCACCGTCCACCCCACGCGCAGCTTCGCACTGCTCCAGGCCGCGGAGTACGACGCGGTGGTGTCGATCACCCGGGCGGATCCCCCGTACGTGTTCTCGGTGCCGGCACCTCAGGGCGCCCGTGCGGACGTCGCAGCGGACCAGGCGGCGCACGATGTGTTGGTCGCCCTGTACCCCACCAAGCGGGCAGACGTGGACCGGCAGCTGAGCAGCCAGTTGTCCGCGATCGCCGACGGCCCCGACAAGCAGGCGGGCGCAGGCGTGGGAGCGGCGGTCGCGCGCCAACTGATCAGTCTGCGCTCCGATGACGGGTCCTCGAGCGAGCCGCCGCGGTTCACTCCCGGCAGCCTGCCCGGCGACTACCGGCCCACGCCACCCGACTTCCCCGCGCCGGTGTTCACCCACTGGGGCTCGGTCAAGCCGTTCGTGCTGACGAGCGGTAGCCAGTTCCGCCCGGCAGCGCCGCCGGCCGTGGGCTCCCCCGAGTACGCCGCCGCCTTGAACGAGGTCAAGGGCCTGGGGGAGCAAGACCAATACCACCCGCACTCCCGATCAGACCGCGGCCGCGAAGTTCTGGGCGGCAGCACCCGTCTGGAACGTCTGGAACCAGGCCGCGCAGGGCCTGGTCACCTCCGAGAACGCGAGCCTGGAGAAGGCGGTGAAGGTCTTCGCCCGGCTCGACCTGTCCCTCGCCGACACCGCGATCGCGATGTACGACGCCAAGTACGCCTACCACGTGTGGCGGCCCGTGACCGCGATCCGGCTCGGCGACACGCACTACAACCCGGGCATCGTCGGCGATCCCGACTGGACCCCCCTGCTGCCGACCGCCCCGGACCCGTCCTACCCCGGCGCTCACGGCGCTCTCAGCCAGGCGGCGGCAACGACGCTCGCCGGGTTCTACGGTGCGCAGCACCAGCTCACGGTGACCTCGAAGGGCGTCACCCGAACCTTCGCGGGCTTCCAGGACGCCGCCACCGAAGCCTGGCTCAGCCGGATCTGGTCCGGCCAGCACACCTCCATCGACAACCAGTTCGGTCAGCAACTCGGCACACAGGTAGCCGAGTTCGTGGCGCACCGCCTCTGACCGCCCACGCGGCGCCAGGGCGCAGAGACCGGAACCGGCTGCACCCGACACGTCGGGTGCAGCCGGCCGCCGACCCCGAGCCCCCCGTTGGGCGGGCCGGACCGCGAGGCCCCGTCGCGATAGTGCGGCGATAGAGGGACGTTGGTGCGGCGGCCTAACGTCCTCTTCGCACCGGAGGAGGATGGATGGACAGACGTCGGCTGGTCGTGGGTATCAGTGGTGCGACCGGGATCGTGTACGGGCTGCGGGTGCTGGAGCTGGCACGCAAGGCCGGCGTCGAGACGCACCTCGTCGTCACGCCTGCCGGGCAGCAGACCCGTGCGTACGAGACAGACCTGTCGGCGGCGGATCTGGCCGCCATGGCGGACGTCGTGTACCGGGCCGCCGATGTCGGCGGGGCCATCGCCTCCGGCTCGTTCCGCACTGCCGGGATGATCGTCGCGCCGTGCTCCATCCGCACGCTGTCGGCGATCGCGCAGTCCAACGGCGACAACCTGCTGACCCGGGCGGCGGATGTGACGCTCAAGGAGCGCCGCCGTCTCGTGCTGATGGTGCGGGAGACCCCGCTGACGCTCGGTCACCTACGCGCGATGGCTGCGGTCACCGAATCCGGTGGGATCGTCATGCCGCCGGTGCCGGCGTTCTACCTGAGGCCCAGCAGCGTCGACGAGATCGTCCAGCACACGGCCGGCCGGGCGCTGGACCTGCTCGGGATCGACGTGCCGGACCTGCCGCGCTGGGGTGGATGAGCCTCCCGCGCGGACCTCCGGGCGCACGCTCGCACCACCCGACGGCGGCCCCGTGCAGGGCCGACCACTACGGTGCACGGCCGACAGCCACGACGCACCGAGCACGGTGTGGTGGCCGGGACGGCTTCCGTCCCCGGCCACCACGCCCGCCTCACGCGTAGACGTACTCCGGCTGCCACTGGTCCCGGGGCCGCTGGTGCAGCTCCACGTAGACCTTGGCGATGGTCGCCGGGTCGAACCGCTCGTCGCCCGGGCGGATGAAGCCGCGCACGGTGACCGTGGTGACGTGCACGCCCGCGTCGCGCTGCTCCTCGTGCAGGGCGTGTGCGTAGGCGCGCAGCGCCGCCTTGCCGACCGAGAGGGTGGTGTAGTCGGGGGACGGCGCGAGTGCGAAGCCGCCGCCGGTGA
Source organism: Kitasatospora sp. NPDC017646 (assembly GCF_044329365.1). Lineage (NCBI taxonomy): Bacteria > Bacillati > Actinomycetota > Actinomycetes > Kitasatosporales > Streptomycetaceae > Kitasatospora > Kitasatospora sp. NPDC017646. Next base: position 263,609 of record NZ_JBIRJC010000009.1, read on the forward strand.
ACAGGACGGTCCCGCGCCCGCCGCGGAAGGCCGGGATCACGTGACCGGCCGCGACCGTCGCGCCGATGACGTTGACCGCGAGACTGGCCGCCCAGCCCTCCGGGCCGACCGCGGTGGGGGTGTCGGGGCGGGCGTAGGCGGCGTTGTAGACGAGCACCTCGGGGCCGCCCAGGTCGGTGACGGCGGCGTCCAGCGCGGAACCCAGTTGCGCCGGGTCCGCCGCGTCGGCCCGGTAGGCGTGCGCGGTGTGGCCCTCCTGGTGGAGCCGTGCGGCCAACTCCTTCAGCTTGGGGTCGGTCCGGCCGATCAGCGCGACCGGGTGGCCGGCCTCGGCGAAGGCGCGGGCCACGGTCACGCCGAGGCCGGGGCCGACACCGATGATCAGGGCACTGCCCTTGTCGGTCATGAACGCTCTCCTTCAACTCTCGGGGACGGGCACGCGGGCGGGGGCGGCGGCGAGCCAGGCTGCCTCCTGGCCGGGTTCCGGCATGATCCGGCCGCCTTCGAAGATGTAGCGCGATGGCACGTCACGGACGATGACGGCCACCCGCGCCACCGGACGGCCCGTCACTTCGGCCACCGACTCCGCGATGCGGACGAGCAGCCGCTGCTTGTCCGCATCGGAACGGCCCTCCCGGATGTGACCGATGACCATGACGCCGTCCGTCGCCGGCTCCCCGGCCACGAAGTGGTCGCCGGGGGCGACGGAGTCGAAGTAGGTGTTGACGAACTCGGCCGGTGCCGCGGTGACTTCGACGTGGATCCCGGTGATCGCCTCGGCGATTCGGTGCTTGTCCTCCGGGCTCAGGCTGTTGCCCGGGGCGCTGACCTGGTAGACCGGCACGGCTGCCTCACTCCTTCGTGCTGTTGAACCCGTAGGCCTCCCAGTTGTCCAGCACGTGCTGCTGGAGCTCCGGGGACCAGTTGTGGGCGAAGTCCGAGGCCACCGGTCGCCGGTCGGCCGGGAAACGGTCGGCGAGCAGGCAGTTGTAGACGACTTTGGTGGCGTGGTAACTCAGCCGCTCGTGCTCGTCGAGATAGACCGGAATGATGTTCTGCGGCTGGGCGGGGAAGTGTGCCTCGCCGTGCTCCGGGTGCGAGCGGCTGGCGAACGCCCAGATGATCTGACCGGCATCGGCGATGTCGAAGTCGTGCTCGACCAGTAGCAGCTTGGGCACGCCGAAGGCGAGCTTGCCCGCACCGAACACCACCTCACCGACCCGCTGGGCCATGTCCTTGGAGTCCAGGCCCGAGTCCTCGTGCCAGGACGGCTTGAGCGCGACGACCCACCAGTGCGCCGCCGACTCCAGCACGCCCCAGCAGGCCGACACCGGCACCCCCGCCTCGCGCAGCACGTGCGTCATCTCGGCCGCGTGCGGCAGGCCCCAACCGGTGTGGTCCTCCTCGACCGGCGCGCCGGCGACGGCGACGGGCAGGATCGCCTCGTCGCGGTAGGTCACGGCGGTGACGTGCAGCACGGGCTTGGGCGAGTGGCTGTCGCGGTCCAGGTAGCCCGGGTACTCGCCCATCGGGCCCTCCTCGACCAGGTCGGTGCGGGAGACGTAGCCCTCGATGACGATCTCGGCGGTGGCGGGCACCAGCAGGTCCACGGTCTCGGCCGGCACCAGCTCCAGCGGCTCGCCGAAGTAGGCGCCGAGGAAGTGCGACTCGTCGTCGCCCTCCGGCAGCGGCATGCCGCCGACGTAGGGCAGACCGGGCTCGACGCCGAGCGCGACCGCGACCGGCATGTCCTCGCCCTGCTCCGTCCACTGCGCGCGGATCATCCCCAGGTGCTGGGGCGGCGGGATCAGGCAGGCCAGGCGGTTACGGTCGACCAGCATCATGCGGTTGATCGACCAGTTCGTCCACGACCCGTCCGGCGTCTTCGCGATGTTCATCCCAAAGGACTGGATGTAGCGGCCGCCGTCGCCGTCGTGGATCAGCGGGGTGGGGAACTTCAGCAGGTCGATCGCGTCGCCCGTCATGACGTTCTGTTTGCAGGGCGCGGCGGCCCGCTCCACCACCACCGGCGGGACCGGCTCGCGCTGCCGCGCGTCGGCCAGTGCGGTGACGATCTCAGCACCCTTGGCGTCCGCCGGGAGGCCGAGGGCCAGCGCGATGCGGCTGTAGGTGAGGCCGGGCTGGGCAGACAGCCCGCCGGGCGCCGACAGCACGCGGAAGCCCTTCTCGATGGCGGTGATGGTGTTGAAGAGCGGGGCCGGGGCCCGCAATTCGTAGGTGCGACGCGCCACCGCGCCGAGTTCGAGACGCCAGTCGACCTCCTTGTCGATCGGCTGGAGTTCGCCGATCGCGTCCAGGGCGTCGATGAAGGCGCGAAGGCTTTTGAGGTGATTCACGACAGTCCTCCTCGTTCGTGCCTCTGACGCTAGACACGCCCGATATCGCGGCGCTAACGCCGGGACATCGTCGGAGACCGCTGCCCGTTCGCGCCGTTCGCGCTGTCGGCCACGGCCGGTTCGTACTGGGCGCCGACAGCGCCCAGCCGTGGTGGTCGAGGCTCAGCAGATGTCGTCCTGCCTGCCCGAGTGTCCGGCGGCCGTGAGGGGTTCCCGGGCCTGACGGGCGATCTCCCGGTGATCACCTTGGCGGTCGGCGCACTGGCCCAGGACGCGGTGGACCTCGCCGAGGTGCGCCGCGGCCCCTGCGGCGCGGAACATCCGGAGGGCACGACCTAGTTGGAAACGGGCGGTCTGATACTCACCGACCGAGGTCAGGGTGCGGCCGATCAGCAGGTAACAGTAGCCCTGCGCGGTCAGATCGCCCAAGGGCTTGGCGGCGGCCAACGCGGCCCGCGCCTGCCGCAGCTCCTCGGACTGGCCACCGCGCAGCGCCAGTCCGCAGGACTGCGCGGCGGCCAGGCGCCACGCGTAGGAGTTCAGGCCACGCGCTGCCGCCTGGGCGATCAGGGTGGAGAGTACCTGCTGCTCGTCGGCCAGCCAGGCCAGGGCGGTGTCACGGTCGGCGAAACCCGTCGGCGTGAGGCCCGCCGGGAGCGGGACGTGGTCGGACTCGACGTCCGTCGGCCGGGCGCTGCAACTGCGGTCGGCCACCAGGGCCCAGCGCAGGTAGTAGTCGTAGAGCCGGTGGCCCGCGGCCTGCTGTTCGCGCGCGTCGGTCTCGGCGTCCACCAGCTCGACGGCGAACGCCCGGAGCAGGCTGTGCATCGTGTACCGGCCGGGGGCGCTCTCGGTCAGCAGACTCATCGCCGCCAACTCGTCCACCAGCGGTGCCGCTTCGGCCAGCGGGACGTCCGCGAGCGCCGCCGCCGCGGCCGCCGTCAGCTCCGTGCCCGGATGCAGGCCGAGGAACCGGAAGACGCGCGCGGCCGGCCCCGTGAGCCCGACGTACGACCAGGACAGCACGCTGCGCACGTTGCTCGCGTCGTCCCCGGCGCTCAGCGCGTTGAGCACGCCGCGGTCCAACTGGTCGGCGAGCGTGGACAGCGGCGCTGCGGACACGGCGACGCGCGCCGCCACGACGGACAATGCCAACGGCAGGTACGCGCAGCGCTCCGCGATGACCTCGATCGCCTGCCCCTGTCCGGACGTTCTCCGAGTCCCGAGCCTGCGCACGAGCAGTTCGTGCGCGGCGTCCGCGCCGAGCGGGGCCAGCCCCAGCGTCTCGGCGCCTTCCAGTGCCACCAGGCTGCCCAGCGACCTGCGGCTGGTCACCAGCGCGCGGCAGTCCTCGCCGGACGGCAGCAGCGGCCGGACCTGGGTCGCGTCGCGCACGTTGTCGAAGACCACCAGCAGCCGCTTGTTCGCGATCAGTCCCCGGTAGAGCGCCACCCGGCCCTCGGGCGTGGCGGGAAGACGGGTCGCGGGGACGCCCAGGAAGTCGAGCAACGCGCGGACGGCGCCGTCGGTCGCAACGGGTCTGCCCTCGGCGGTGAAGCCGTTCAGGTCCAGATACATCTGCCCGTCGGGAAACTGCTCGGCGATGCTGTGTGCCCAGGACAGGGCAAGGGTCGTCTTACCGACGCCGGCAGGCCCGACCACGGTGGCGACGCGCACGCCGGCACCGACGTCCAGCGCGTTGGCCACGGTCCGGCCCTCCCCGCCACGGAAAACCTGCGGGGCGGCTGCCGGTTCCGACGGCGGTGCGGGTGCGGCCAGCAGCCGGGTGAGCTCCCGCAGCTCCCGCTCACGACCGACGACCAGCCGCGGCGGGCGCGGCAGCTGCGACAGCGGGAATCCGACGAACTGTCCGCCCGGCGTGTCGCCCTGCACCGCATCCGTCAGGTCGTCCGGCGAAGGTGCGACGCTCGCTTCTCCGGTCCCCGTCGTAACCCGGCCCGTGGCCGTCGTCGCCACCCGCGGCCGGGACGGCGCCCGTCCGGTCCGCGTCGCGGCCTCTGCCCGAACCACGGATCGGCCACCGGAGTGGGCGAGGGCGCGCGCCCGGTGCCATGCCGCCACCAGCTCGGCCGGCGGGGCGTCCCGGAGTACCAGTGCGTGCAGTTCCTGCAGGCACCGCGAGGGGTCGGCGCCGATTCCGTCCCGCAGCGTCCGTCGGGCCCTGCCGTAACAGCTGAGCGCCTCGGCGCGGCGCCCAGTGCCGTACAGGGCCACCATGGCGCGTTCGTACATCGGCTCCAGCAGCGGGTGCGCGACCGCGAGATCCATCAGCCGCGGCAACGCCCGGTCGAAGTGGGTACCGCTCAGCAGCGCGTCCAGCCGGACCTCCTCCAGGCGTAACTGGAGTGTGTCGAACGAGGCCACCCAGTCGGCCTGGAGCCGTTCACACGGCACGTCCTCCAGGGGCTCACCGCGCCACAGGGCGAGGGCCGCGTCCGCGTGCCGCTCGCCGGACCGCCAGTCCCCGCCGCAGACCGCCTTCCGGGCCAGGGTCTCCAGCCTTGCGGCGTGCAGGTGATCGAGCTCGGCGTCGTCGCGGATCTCCAGGCGGTAGCCGCCGGCCGTGGTCTGCAGACGGTCGGCGACCTCCAGCAGGTTCCGGCGTAGCCGGGCCACGTAGTTGAGGACCGCCGGCTTGGCGTTCACCGGCTTGCGGTCCGGCCAGACTGCCTCCATCAGGGCGCTGGTCGAGACGGTGAGGTTGGCGCGCAGCGCCAGGCAGGCCAGGAGGGTACGCTGCTTGGGCGCGGCAACGACGAGGCGATCTCCGCCACCCGTCTCGACCTCAAGCGGCCCCAGTACGCCCAATCGCATCTCAGGCCCTCCCCCGACCATCCCGCACCACAGTAACTCGTTCTCCGGAAGCGGCGTGTGATCATGTGTCGGTTCCAGGCGGGAGCGGTCGTCGTATCTACCGACACTTTCCGACCCGGGCGGATCTCGTCACGGCCGTCTACCGCCATCAGATCGAGGAGTGTGCGGGGGCGGGGCCGGAGCTGCCGGCCGGCACCGCCTCCTGCCGGTCTGCACGAGGCACCGGGCGCCCAGGGGCGTGTTGTCCGTCGCCCGGTGCCCCGTGTGTCCGTCGTTCGGGTGTCAGTCCGTCGGTGCGCCGCGACGGCGCAGGCGCAGGTAGAGTCCTGCGGCACCGGCCAGCACGGCGGCGCCGACCGCCGGCAGCCGCCATGACGTCGGGGACGACTGATCGGCGGAGGTCGACGAGGTCGTCGGACCCTGCGTCCCTGATCGTGCTTCGGGCAGGACCGGGGACGGCGTTCCGGGTGGTGACCCGGCTGCTGTCCCCGTGTCGTCGAAGAGCCCGAATCCCCCGGCGAGCCCGTTCCGGTCGTAGCCGGATCCGGGGAGCTTGTCCGCGTACCGGCCCGTCACCAGCTTCTGGTAGGCGGCCAGCGGGAGGCTCTGTCTGCCGCCGAGGCCTGTGGTGGCCTCGCTGTTGAGCGACTCGACGTCGCCGCTCGCGGTGAGCCGGTACCAGGCGTGGATCTGCGGCTCGGTGAAGGTGCGGGCGTCGGAGGTGGTGCGTTCGGCGAGCTTGAGCTCGTTGTCACCGTCCTGGATGCCCGCCAGCCGCCAGCTGCCGGCCTTGTCCGGCGGAGCGAGCAGTACGGTGGCCTGGTGACCGTCGGCCGCGCTCACCCGCGAGGCGAGGTAGGACAGCCTGAGCGCGTACTGCGGTGTCGGCTGGGCCTTGCCCGCCACGAAGTCCACCGACAGCTCGTACATCGGAACCGGGTCCCTGAATTGGAACGACGGTGACGCGGCGACCACGTTCGGGGTGTTCGACCGACCGCCCGCACTACCGCCGTCGGCGCCCGTCCCGGCGCCGGGGGCGGTCGCCGTCCTCGCGGCGCCGAGGAATCGGGAGACGGTGTCGTGGGTCTGCCCGGAGCGCAGCACCTGCTGAGCGGCGCCGTAGTCGGGGACATCGCCCCCGCTGTCGGCCCGGGCTGTCGTGGCGGCGGCGCCGACGCTCACGAGTGCGGCAGCGGTGAGGGCAACCGCCTTCAGTGTCCTCATGGTTGGTTGTCTCCTCACGCGTGGATACCGACCCGCGAGTGGGTCCACTGGAACGAGCCGTTGCTGACATAGGTGTTGAAGTTCCACCAGGTGTACGTCTGCGTGCTGGGCCACGGATCGCCCACGGCGATCATGTTGCTGGTGCTGTCGTAGCCGTAGATGACGTTCATGTGCCCGCCACCCGAGGTCCAGCCGATGCGCACCGCGAACGGCCGCCCGTTGGCTATCTCGTTGGTGACCTCGTTGAACGAGGCGTTGCGGTTCAGGTCGTAGCCGCTGTTGCGGAAGCCCATGGCGGACAGGCCGTTGGCCATGTCGTCGAGCGTGGCGGGCCGGTCGTTGCAGTCCAGCCAGCGGCCCTGTTGGGCGAGGCGACAGAAGTCGTACTGGTTGTACTGGTTGTAACCCCAGTAGGTGGCGACCGTCAGGCCGGAGGCGTCCCAGCACCACTCGTCCTGGACCTGCTTCTGCATGGTGATGTCGAGCGCTGTCCAGCTGGTGGGCCGGGTGGAGCTGCAGAGCGGCAGGTTCCCGGTGTCCTCGCTGATGAAGGCGTCGGCGATGTAGTAGGCCCCGGACCAGATCCAGCGGTTGTCGTTCTCGACGGTGTCCCCCGTGGTGCGGCAGATCATCGGGATGCGGTCGCCCGGTGCGGCCTGGCCGGAGACCCGGGCCGAAAGTGAGGCGAGCACACGTTCGTTGACGGTGCTGTAGTTCCCCTGTCCACCGATGACGGTTCCCTTGACCAACCCTGCCTGGGCCACGGCACCGATGCCCAGCGCGGCCGCGGCGGCCAGTACGGCGGCGATTGCCGTCACGGCCGCCCGACGCGATTTCCTGCGGTGTCTGCTCATGCGTCAGATCTCACTCCCCGTTAGGTGAAACCGAATGCCGGGGAGTCTGGCAGAGCCACGTCAAAACCGGAACGGAGAAGTCCGGGCCACTTTGCGGCCACCCCGTGGATGGGGAGCGTCGAGCAGCAACAAGCAGCGACTGAAGGCTATTTGTCGATCTGCAGCCTCAGTGGTCTAGTCCGCAGTTATCCCATTGTTATCTCCTGTCGTAACATTTCACGCTGTGAAATTTCACAGCGTGAGTGCAATGTTACTTATGATGACGGTTTCAGAAGGGAAAATTCGGGGGCCCGAAGAAGGGCTTATACAGCGCCGGCCGAGCCACTGTGGGACAGGGTCTGCGGGACATCATCCGGGTCTGGATAAAATGACAGGCTGTTCGACGGGCCGAGGGCTACCACCAGCGCTTCGGCCTCGTCCACGTCGACTTCGCGACGCAGAAGCGCACCCCGAAGGCCTCGTACGCCTGGTACGGCGACGCGCCCCGACCACCGGTCAGGTGGGCGAGTGGGGGTGGGTGGTGAGGAGTTCGGCGAGGGTGCGGACGCCGAAGCCGGTGGCGCCGGCGGGCCATTCGGCGTCGTCGGTGTCGGAGAGGGCGGTGCCCTGGATGTCGAGGTGGGCCCAGGGGATGTCGGGTGGGACGAAGGCGCGGAGGAAGTGTCCGGCGAGCAGGGCGGTGCCGTGGCGGGTGCCGAGGGTGTAGTTGACCAGGTCGGCGATCCGGGAGCGGAGTTGGGGGCGGTACGCGTCGGGGAGGGGGAGTGGCCAGAGCGGCTCGCCGGCTCGGGTGCCGGCGGCGCGGAGGCGTTCGATCAGGGTGTCGTCGGTGCCCATCAGTGCGGCGACCCGGCGGCCCAGGGCGATCGCGGCGGCGTCGGTGAGGGTGGCGATGTCGATGACGGCCTGGGGCCTGGTCTCGCCCGCCAGGGTCAGTGCGTCGGCCATGATCAGGCGTCCCTCGGCGTCCGCGTGGCAGATCTCGACGGTGGTGCCGTTGCGCATGACCAGGACGTCGCCGACCCGGATCGGATCGGCGTTGGGCATGTTCTCGGTGAGGGGCAGCCAGGCGTCGACCGCGACGGGGCAGTCCAGCGCGTCCAGGACGGACATCGCCCCGAGGACGGCGGCGGCTCCGGCCATGTCGGCCTTCATTCCGGCCAGGTGCGCGTTGGACTTCAGGGACAGGCCGCCGGCGTCGAAGGTGACGCCCTTGCCGACCAGGGCGATCCGCTCGGTCCAGCGCTCCGGCCGGTAGCCCAGCTTGACCAGCCGGGGCGGCACCAGGGAGCCCCGGCTGACGCCGAGCAGTCCGCCCAGCCGCTCGTCGGCGATCCGCCGGCCGTCCCAGACCTCGCACTCCAGCCCGGTTTCCGCGGCGACCTTGACCGCGTGTTCGGCGAACGCGGGCGGGGTGAGGGCCTCGCCCGGTTCGTTGACCAGGTCCCGTGCCAGCAGGACGGCTTCGGCCAGGCGGCGGCCCTCGAACAGGCCGCGCCTGGCGGCCGGGGTCTCCGGGGTGAGCACCTCGATGAGCTGGTCGACCGGCGCGGCCGCACTGCTGCGGTAGCGGGTGAACCGGTATCCGCCGAGCAGGTAGCCCTCGACCAGCGGCCGGAGGTCCGGGCTCGGCGGGTGGACGGCCAGCCGCCGGTAGGCGCAGACGGCTCGGGCCAGCCCGGCCGCGGCGGCCCGGATCGCGTCCCGGTCCAGCCGGTCCCGCGGCCCGACGCCCAGCAGTACGGTCACGGGAGTGCCGGGCAGCTGGAGGACCTGGCCCACCGCGCCGCTGAATCCGGTGCCGGCCAGGTAGGCGACGGGCAGGTCAGCGGGCAGCTCGCCGACCCACACCGGCCGCACGACGGCCTCGGCCTCGGCCCCGGCCACAGCTCCGGCCTCCGGCTTGGCTCCCGCCGCAGCGCCCGTCTCCGGGCGTAGCACCCAGGTGACGCTCACGGTCGCTCCCGCCGGGCGGCGAGCCGGGCCGCTCCCCAGGCTTCCAGGTCGGCCAGGTAGGTGCGGGCCGGCTCGTCCATGCCGTTGGCCGCGCCGACGGCAGCCCAGCCGCGGGCCGCGGAGATCGCGTACGGGTCCAGTCGCAGCGCCTGGAGGTAGCAGTCCTCGGCGAGGACCGGCTGGCCGGCCCGCCGGAAGCACTCGGCCGCCGACGCGTAGCCGAGCGCGGTGGAGACCGGGCCGAGCCGGGCGGTCCGCAGGTAGCTGTCGGCGGCCTCCCGGGGGCGGTCGCGCCGCAGCAGGCTCTCTGCCACCTCGATGTGGGTCTTGGGCTCGTACGGGTCCAGGGCCAGCGCCTCCGCGACCAGTCGGTCGCCCCGTTCGTCCTCGCCGAACGCGTAGCACTCCTTGGAGCGGCTCTCCATGCAGGCCCGCAGGTTCTCGCGCTTGAGGAACTCCTGGTAGGGCCCCTCGGCGGGCAGCGCCCGGGCCAGCTCCTCGGCGCGGTCCATGTCGCGGGCCAGCCACTCGCGGTCCCTCGCCAGGAACGGCACGAAGCTGACGCTGCGGTAGAACCGGCTCTCCGCCATCATCTTCTCGAAGGCGGAGCGGCCCGGGTCCGCCAGCAGCTCGTCCAGCGCACGGGCACCGATCTCCCGCCAGCGCGTCGCCTCCTCCAGCGAACGCGTCTCGCGGGCGTGGAACACCACCGCCACCACCGCGACGACGAATCGCAGGTGCGTCGGGCAGGCCGGGTGTTCCGCGATGGCGAAGGAGGTCTCGGGAGTGGCCACCGTGGTGCCGACCGAGGCGACGTACCGCACCAGGTCGCGCCAGTGGTGCAACCGGAGCTCGGCCGGGGTCCGGAGCCGCTCGACCGGCACGGCCGGAATCAACTCCAGGACCAGCTTGGCGAATCCGAGCCGGTACAGCACCATGGCGATCTGCTGCTGCCGCTCCGGTCCGCAGGCGTCGAAGTCGTCCAGCCACTCGCACAGCCGGTCCCAGCGCGGGGTGCGCAGGTGCTGGGGCAGATCGGCCGGGTGGTCGACCGCGAACTCGGTCAGCCCGGACTCGCGGATCAGGTTGCCGCGGAAGGCCGGCGGCATGAGGCGCTGCCAGTTGACCTCGGCCCGCTCGGTGCCGTTCCCGGTGCCGTCCTCCGTGCCGTTCTCGGCGCCGCGCTCGGCGCTGCGCTCGGCGCCGCGCTCGGCGAACTCGTAGGCCAGGATGGGCAGTCGGGCGTACAGGCCGGGTGATTCGGACTCGCCCAGGTTGAAGTACGAGGCGTACATCCGGTAGTGCCAGTTGTTGGCGTACGGCCGCTCCCGGTCCCGGGTGGCGGCGCGCTCGGTCAGATCGGCCAGTGGTCGGTCGCCGTCCCGTCGGCAGGCGTCCAGCAGCGCGTCGCGGGTGGCGCCGGCGCGCGGTGCGGCGCGGAAGGCCCGTTCGTTCAGTACCCGGGCGAACTCGGTGTGCCCGAGTTCCCGGGCGCAGTCGGCGGCCCGCAGCAGCGCGAAGCCGGTACCGAACGGGCCGAGCCGGGCGGCGTGCAGGTAGCCGGCCAGCGCCTGCTCGTGCTCGCCCGCGCGTTCGTGGGCCTGCGCGGCCTGCATCCGGATCTTCACGTCCGAGGGATCCAGGGCGAGGCCCTCCACGATCGCGGTGCGTTCGGTCTCGGTGTCGCCCATCCGGACCGCGATCTCCAGGTGGCGGTCGAGCAGTCGCCGGCGGGTCTCCAGCAGGACCAGTTCGTCGTCCTGATCGGGGGCGGTCAGCTCGGCGATGCTCGCCCGGACGTCGGCCAGCAGGGCCCGGGCACCGGCGAAGTCCTGCTGCCGCTCGGCGTACATCACCTCGCGGATCGCGAGCCGAGCGGTCAGGACGGTGTGGGTGAAGCGGGTGAGCTCGCCCGCGATCTCCTTGAGCAACTCCCGGGCGCGGCCGAGGAAGAGCGGCGCGGCGGAGTCGTCCCCGGCGTGCCGTGCGAGCAGGTAGCCCCAGCCGGCCACCGCCTGGACGTGGGCGACCGTGGGCGCGGGGTGGTCGGCCAGCACCCGGTAGGCGGCGGTGGCCCGCTCGGAGAGACCCTCGGAAGCGAACAGGGCGACCGCCCGGGCGGCCTGCACGCTTGCCGTCACCTGGTCCTGGCAGGCCGCCGGGTCGAGGTCCTCCGGGACGACCTGGAGCACCGCGGTGGGCAGGCAGGCCGCGGCCAGCCAGTGCGCCAGTCCGGACCGGTCCACCTGGTCCAGTTCGGCGTGCCGCCGGTAGGCCTCGGTCATCCGCCGCCAGGCCGGGGAGGCCAGCTCGTCGGGCAGGTCGGTCGGGACGGCCGCCCGGTAGGCGGTCAGCCGGGACTCCTGCACCAGCAGCCGGCGGTAGCTCGCGGGCATCGTCATGCCGAATCGCAGCGCGCCCGGGGAAGGGTTCTCGAAACGCCGGGCAGCGAGGACCGGGGACCGTGCCTGAATGGCCGTGGCCGGTGATCCTGCGCCGTCGAAGTACGGGCGGTGCACCTCGTAGGTGAGCCAACTCGGCGCGTTGACCCCGACGATTCCGTGACTGAATTCCCACCGGTTCACGCGGTAATTCCTCTACTATCCAGGGGTCGGGCGCCGGCGATCGGCAACATGCCCCGCGATGGAATCCGAGCGTGCCCGGAATTCCATCGCGGGGTGTTTGTGGAGTGCCGGGATCAGACGCCGGCGTCGTCGATCAGGCAGGTCCAGCAGTCAGCCGCACCAGTGCTGATCTCGACCTCGTCCTCCAGGGACTCCCAGGTTTCGTAAGCCATTTCGCAACCCCTCTCTTTTCACGGGCCGGCCCGAATATTCGGTCCGGCGAAGCGGTTGAGCGATATTCTTCGCGTACCGGAACGGCGCCGTCAAGGCTTCTGCGCGGCAAGCTCGGAGAGAATCTCCGCCACTTCTTCATCGGTCGTCCAGAAATGCGGAGAGACGCGGACCCAGCCGTCCGGGACGGAAACGTGTATGCCGGCCGAGGCCAGTCGCCGGACGATCTGGGCCCCCTCCGTCCGGCGGCCGGCGAAACTCACGATGCCGGAGTGCCCGGTGCCGTCCGGAGGGAGCGCCAGGTCGTACCCGAGTTCGGCCACACCGGTGCGCAGTCGGTCGGCCAGGGTGCGCACCCGCTCGGCGACCGTGCTGATGCCGGTCTCCTCCAGCTCGGCCAGCGCGGCGGCGAGCCCGGCCATGCCGACCAGGTCGTACATCCCGCCCTCGACCCGGGCGGCCGAGGCCCGTTCGGGCAGGTCGTAGCGCAGGTGCCCCGGTCCCTTGGACACCTCTGCGGCGCCCTGGAAACCGAACCAGCCGGTAGGCGTGGTGCGCAGCAGTTCCAGGCGGTCGGCCCGGCAGTAGAACACACCGGTGCCCGGCGGCCCGCACAGCCACTTGTGCGCTCCCGCGGCCAGGAAGTCCACCGGGGTCTCCGCCACCGAGAGCGGCAGCGCGCCGAAGCCCTGCACGGCGTCCACGCAGACCAGCGCCCCCACCTCGGCGGCCAGTGCGCAGATCCGGTCGAGGTCGCAGCGGAAGCCGGTGGCGAAGTTGACGTGGCTCACCGCCACGAGCCGAGTGGCCGGCCCGATGGCCGCCGCCACGTCCTCGATCCGGTGGCCGCCGTCACGCATCGGCACCCAGACCGGCTCGACCCCGTGACGGCGCAGTCGCAGCCACGGCCGGACGTTGGCCGGGAAGTCCCGGTCGAACAGCACGACCTGGTCGCCCGGGCGCCAGTCCAGTCCGTCGGCCACCAGATGGATGCCGGCCGAGGTGTTCGGGACGAAGGCGACCTCCTCGGGCGTGCAGCCCAGCAGCCGGGCGACGGACTGCCGGGCGGCGTTCCGAGCGCCGAACAGGCGGCCGACCTTGGCGCTGCCGTACGGAAGAACCTCGTCCAGGGCCGTGCGCATCGCCGCGACGGCGGCGGGGCGGAGCCGGCCGAGCCCGGCGTAGTCGAGGTAGACCTCACCGGCCTCACCAGCCTGACCGACCTCACCGCCCTCACCGATCTGCTCGACCTCACCGGCGGCGGCGCCGGTTCGTGGAGGCGTCCCGGCCCGGTCGGGCCGGCCCGACCCGCTCATGAGGCGGGCTCGACCGCGCGGGCGGTGCGGGCCGCGTCGACCGCCATCCAGCCGGCCACCAGCAGCGGTACGCCGTGCAGCAGCAGCACCCACTGCGCCACCCAGGCCGGTTGCAGCACCAGGCTGGTGACGAGCAGGCCGGACATGAAGCCCGCGTTGACCGCGATCTGGGACAGCCCGAAGGCCTTTCCCCGTCGCGCGTCGGGCAGTTGCTGGAGGGACTGCTTGTAGGTGATCTCGCTCAGCGCGTCGCCCAGACCGGCCCCGGCGGCCGCCAACAGCCGCGGCCACCAGCCGTCGAGCCAGAACACGCCGATGAAGCCCAGCGACATCACCATCGTGGCCACGCAGTACACCGGGGCCGGTGCGCGTTCGACGATGCGCTTGGCCAGCGGCCGCAGCACGAAGCTCGCCAGCAGCAACCCGGCCGCCCAACTGCCCCACACCGCACCGGAGACCACGGCGGGCTCGGTCGGTCGCAGTTCGGTGCCCAGCAGCGGCAGTCCGACATGCTGGGAGGAGCTGCCGAACGCGTCCAGCCCGCGCAGCACGACCAGGCCGGCCAGGCCGGCGGCCACCAGCAACGGCCAGGCACCGGAGCGGTCCCGGGCCTCGGCGGCCCGGTCGTCCGGCTCCCGCATCCGCATCCGCAGGCGCAGCGCGAGCAGCACCGTCGCGGAGAGTGCGTAGCTGGCCGCGTCCAGACCGAACACCCAGCGGTACCCGGCCAGTGGGACGAGGACGGTGGCGAGGCCCATGCCGACCATGAAGGCCACGCCCTTGAGCCCGGCCAGCGCACTGTTCACCGAGGGGGTGAGCGGGCCGGCCAGCACGGGTGTGGCGGCGGACAGCGTGGCCTCGAACACCGAGCGCCCGGTGCCGACCACCATCACCGCCGGGTACAGCCACCAGTTCTGCACGCCCGTCGGCAGGAGCGCCAGCAGCGCCAGCACGACCGCCCGGACGAGGTCGGCGCCGATCATCATCCGGCGACGGTCCCAGCGGTCCCCGTAGCGGTGTCCGAGCCGCCCGCCCGCGATCGCACCGGCGTACAGCGCCACGCTGACCAGCCCGGTGTCCAAGGCGGATCGGCCGCGTTCCCAGACGAAGACGGACAGGCAGATGAAGTCGAGCGCGTAGCCGACGTCCGAGATCGTCTTGGCGGTCAGGAGGACGGCCAGCTGGCGGCGGCTCGCCGAGGCTGCCTGCCGTGCCACTTCGGTGCCGGCCATCACGGCGCCCATGAGGTCTCAACTCCCCGGTTGTGTGAGGGCTGTCATGATTCCCTCACCAACCCCCCACGGACAAGAGGCAGTTCGATGAGAACGTCGGTGGCTCCGCCGATCGCCCGCCGGCGCCGGGAGTGCGCAGGGCGGAGGTCAGGCCGTCGGCGCCGTGGGGCGGGGGGTGCAGGTGCGGATGCCGTCGACGATGCGGGCAGCCCAGTCGACGGGGCGTTCGTGGCCGATGAGCTGGGAGAGCCGGTCAAGGCGGGCGCGGCGTTCGGTGGGGCCGAGGTCGAGGGCGCGGGCGAGGACGGTGCTGAGGTCCTCGCGGGAGCGGGGGTCGGTGAGGAGGGCGGCCGGGCCGAGTTCGGCGGCGGCGCCGGTGTGGCGGGAGAGCACCAGGGCGCCGGGGCCGGTGCGGCGGTGGGGTACGGCGGCCTGGGCGGCCGTGAACTCCTTGGCGGTGAGGTTCATTCCGTCCTGGAGGGAGGTCACCCAGAGGACGTCGGCCGCCAGGTACTGGTCGACGACCTCGGCGGCGGCCAGGCTGTGGGGAAGGTAGTCGATCGGCTGCCAAGTCCCGTGGCGCCAGTTCGCGTTGACGTCGGCGATGCGCTGTTCGAGGTGGTGGCGAGTGGTGTCGTAGGCGGTGATGCCGGGTTCGGGGGGCGGGCAGACGAGCCGGAAGGTGAGTCGGCGGCGCAGGTCGGGCCGCAGGGTGAGCAGGTGGTCGAAGGCGTCGACCTTCTGGACCGGGGCCTTGGCGTAGTCGAGGCGTTCGACCGACAGCACCAGGCGGCTGCCGCTCTGGGGGAGGTGGGGTGCGCGGCGGTGGGCCGCGCGTAGGCGGGCGAGTTCCTCGATGGCCGGCCGGTCGATCCCGAGCGGGTGGACGGCGGTGTGCGGCGGGTTGGGCCGGCCGGAGAGGGTCCGGCGGAAGTGCTCGGCGAACTCCTCGGTGTGGAAGCCCGCCCAGTCGAGGCAGCCCAGCGAGCGGCGGAGTTCGTCGGCGACGGGCAGGGTCGCGAAGACCTCGGGGGCCGGGAAGGGGGTGTGGTGGAAGAGCCCGGTCCTGAGATCGGGGCGGAGGCGGCGCAGCAGGCCGGGAACGAGCCAGAGGTTGTAGTCGTGGAGCCAGACGGTGGCGCCGGCCGCGGCCTGGGCGCTGATGTGTTCGGCGAAGCGCGCGTTGACCGTACGGTAGTCAGCCCACGTCCGTTCGTCGTGGACGGCCCGGTCCGGTTCGGACATCAGCACCGGCCACAGCGTCTCCTTGCAGGCGCGGTGGAAGTAACCGTCCCAGGTGGCGGCGTCCAGCGGTACGGGGGACAGCGGCAGGGTGGTGGGGTGCGGGAGGGGGGCGAGCCGGTCGCGGCCGGTCAGGGTGCTGACCCAAACGCCCGGCAGGCCGTCGGCGAAGGCGCTGCTCAGGGTGGGCAGGATGCCGTTGGGGCTGAGGGGTGGCTGCCAGCTGTCGCCGTTCCAGTGGAGTGGGGGGCGGTGGTAGGCGACGACGAGGGAGTGCGGGCCGGCGGAATGCTGCGCACCGGGGTCGGGGGAGAGCCAGCCGAGCTTCCGGAGCGCCGTGTGGATGCCGCCCGCGCCCGCCCGGTCGGCGCGGTGGACGAGGGGGTCCTCGGCGAGGGCGGTGAGCAGGGCGGGTTCCGCCCCGGCGACGACCACCGCGTGGGCGCCCACGCGGAACAGCGACAGGTCGTTGAGGGAGTCGCCGGCGACCAGGATGTGCTCGAGCCGCCAGCCCAGCTTCGCGGCCAGGGCCCGGACGGCGTTGCCCTTGGAAGCGCTCGGCGGCAGGACGTCGAAGTAGCGGTCCGCGGAGTGCACCCAGGTGCAGCCGAGGGCGTCGACGGCCGCGGTGAGCTCCTCGGTGAGCGCGCCCGGGGCCAGGTGGTAGGAGCAGCGGCCGTGCTGGACGACGTCGTGCTGGTAGGCGAGCCCGGGGAAGTGGCGCAGTGCGGCGCGTACCCGGTCGGAGCCCGGCCAGCCGGCCCGCAGGTGTTCCTGCACCGGGTCGACGGGGGTGAAGTCGGTGCCGTCGATGACGGTGGCGCCGACGTCGGCGATGATCCACCGCGGCCGTGGGACGAGCGGATCGCTGAGGACCTCACGGATCGAGGCCAGGCCCCGGCCGGTGGCGAAGACCGTCGTGACCTCGGGGTGACGGGCCAGGGCGTCCCGTAATCCGATCCGGTCGTCCTGGGTGCCGCCGAGCAGTGTGCCGTCCAGATCGGTGACCAGAATCCTCGACATCCGAGGGACGCTAACACGATCACGTGGGGTGGTGAAGTGTTCACCGCACGCTGGTAGTTGACCGGTACGGCCGGTCGAGGGGCTGATTGAGGGCGTGGGCGAGGTGGCCGGCGAGGTCCGCGGCGGTCAGGGCTGCGCTGGAGCCGGGG
This sequence comes from Kitasatospora sp. NPDC017646, assembly GCF_044329365.1. NCBI lineage: Bacteria > Bacillati > Actinomycetota > Actinomycetes > Kitasatosporales > Streptomycetaceae > Kitasatospora > Kitasatospora sp. NPDC017646. The sequence goes on from NZ_JBIRJC010000009.1 coordinate 280,592, forward strand.
CCGGTGGTCGCCGCGGCTCCGCAGATCGTCGCCGCGGCGAGGCACTGGGGCAGGCGCCAGCCGTTGAGCAGCCCGTGCACCAGACCGGCGTTGAAGCAGTCGCCCGCCGCCGTCGGGTCGATGCCGGCCGCCAGGGAGACCGGCGCGGCCTCGTACCGTCCGCCGTCCCCGACCGCGACCGCGCCCCGCGCGCCGCGCGTGACGACGAGGGTGGGCACCAGGCCGGCGAGCACGGCGATCGCGCCGTCCAGGTCTCGGGCGCCGGTCAGGCGCAGGGCCTCCGCGTCGTTCGGCGTGAAGACGTCGACCAGCGCGAGGGCCTCGCGCACGGCGGGTTCATCGAGCGTCGCGCGAGTGTCGTGGCAGTCCATGACCACCAGCGTGCCGAGCTGCCGGGCCGCGCGAAGGTCTGCCGTCGTGACGTCGTCCCAACGGAGTTGGGGCAGCATCAGCACCCGCGGGCGCAGGCGGCCGAGCAGGGGCGCGAGTGGCTGGGCGTCGACCGGGTCCTGGAAGCTGACCATCGCGCGGTCGTCGGCGGAGGCGAGGGCGACGGTCAGGCTACGGACCGGGAAGGGGTGGTGGCGGAAGGCGGTCTCGGCCAGCCCTTCCTGTCTCGCGCAGGCCAGCACGTGGGCGCTGAACAGGTCGGTGCCGAAGTCCGCGCTCCACAGGACCAGCCGCCCCAGCCGGTGCAGCGCCATCGCCAGGGTGTACGCGCCGCCCGGCACCAGGCCGAAGCCGTCGGCGAAGACCTCCCTGCCCGGGCGCACGGGCCGCGCCAGGCCGTGGAACACCAGATCCGCGAAGTACGCGCCGGAGACGAGCACTTCGCACGACCGCACCGCTGGATTGGTCTCCATGCGGTGAGCATACGGTCCGCCGGCGGGTCTCGGCGCGTTGTTCCGGGCGAGGGCCCGGCATCCGGCCCGAGCACTTCGACCGCCGGATGAGGGTGGTGGGGTGAAGTACGACGAGTTCCGGAAGGCGCCGTCCGGTGCCGCGAGGGCGGTCCGTGAACTCGGCGGTGTCATCGGCACCGACGTTCTCCTGGAACAGGGCCGGCGGCCGACGGGCAAGGCCTGATGCGCCCGCCGACGAAACGCCGTCGACCACCAGGGGGTCGACGGCGTCACGCGCCCGGGGTTTCAGCTGTGGTGCCAGGTCACCGAGAAGTCGGTGCCGCCACTGAGCTCCGAGGTGGTGGCCCGGCTGGTGGGGCGGTGAGAGACTCGCGGTCGTGGAAGGCGCCTTTCAGCTGCTGCGCCAGACCAGTCGGTGGGCGCGCTTCGCGCGCGTGCGGGTACAGGTGACGCCGGCGGACCACACCGGGGTGGAGGTCGGACCCGATCCGTTCGGCTGGCGTCGCCCGCTGTACGGGCCCGAGGCCTGGGCGTGCGGCTACGACGACGACCTTCGCGCAGAGGCGGTCTCCGGGGTGCGGTACGCCTGGGAGCGGCTTGCCGGTCCGGACCGCCCGCAGGTTCTGGTGGTCATCACCGAAATCGTGGAACGCGCGGCGGACACCGGCCCGGGAGACGTGAGGTTCGCTGCGGCGCACGCGCTGTGGGAGGCCGTCGGAGTGGAGCCGTCGGTTCGCCCGTACCTGGCTGAGGACGGACCGCCCGTGTTTCCGGAGTGACCCGAACGCCGACTCGAAGTGGCTGCGCTGGCGATTTGTTCCAGGCGCCGGGGAGGGGTACTGTCTCCCAGTCGCTCGGCAGGGAGCACCGGACACGCAGTTGTGCGCGGACGGTCCCGGGGCGGCCAATCTCTGAAACACCACTTCCGGTTCGCGCCGGTCGTTTTCGCGATCTCGCGGTGCGGCCCGGTGCTTATTCGGTGTGCCTGGTTATCGGGATTGCGGCTGGATTCGCTTTTCGGAGCGGGGGTCGGCTAGAGTCTGGAACGTCGGACGGGGCGTCAAGCCGCAGAAGACACCGGCGAGTCGGGTGAATGAAACTCCGGAAAACGGAGCGGAAAACATCTGATAAGCTGGAAACACGAAAGAATGAAGCGCCCGGAGGGCCCGCTGGAAGGCGGTCCGAAGGAAGCGTCCGTTCCTTGAGAACTCAACAGCGTGCCAAAAGTCAACGCCAGATATGTTG
>NZ_JBIRJC010000010.1:0-60730 GCF_044329365.1 Kitasatospora sp. NPDC017646
CTCGGGGGTGTGCTCGGTGGACTGGCGCGCGGTGATCTCGTGCCACCAGACGTCGCGGCCCTCGGTCCAGGGGATCTCCTGCTCGGTGCGGCGGATCACCAGGACGTGGTCGACGCCGTCGACCTTGGCGAGCGCCTCGTCGATGGCCGGCTTGAGGGCGGACGGCTTGCCACGGCGGTAGCCGCCGTCGGCGGTGATGACGAGCTTGGCCTGGGCGTCCTGGATGCGGGAGGCGACGGCGTCGGCGGAGAAGCCGCCGAAGACCACCGAGTGGGTGGCGCCGATCCGGGCGCAGGCGAGCATCGCGACGACCGCCTCGGCGATCATCGGCAGGTAGACGGCCACCCGGTCGCCCTTGCGGACGCCGAGCTCCAGCAGCGCGTTGGCGGCCTGCGAGACCTCGTCTTTGAGCTGGGCGTAGGTGATCGAGCGGCTGTCGCCGGGCTCGCCCTCGAAGTGGATGGCGACCCGGTCGCCGAGCCCGTTCTCGACGTGGCGGTCGACGCAGTTGTAGGCCACGTTGAGCTTGCCGTCGGCGAACCACTTGGCGAAGGGCGGGTTGGACCAGTCGAGCGTCTCGGTCGGCTCGACGGCCCAGCTGAGACGGCGGGCCTGCTCGGCCCAGAAGCCCAGACGGTCGGCGGCCGCCCGCTCGTGGTCGGCAGTTGTGGCGTTGGCGTTCGCGGCCAGTACGGCCGGCGGCTCGAAGCGCCGCTCCTCCCTGAGGAGGTTCGCCAGGGTCTCACTACTCAAGACATGCTCCTTGGTGTGTGCCTGTCCGGTCTCGGCCGGACACGGTTCAGCGTTGGCACCGCAGTGCCCGCAGGGGGTGTCAGTGGGCTCCGGCGCCGGTGAGTGAACGGACCTCCAGCTCCGCGTACTTGGCCGGATCCACCGTCTCGCGTGACACGCGGCTTCCCAGCCAGCCGAGCAGGAAGCCGATCGGGATGGAGACGAGGCCGGGGTTCTCCAGCGGGAACCAGTGGAAGTCGCTATGGGGCAGCAGGGATGCCGGAGTGCCCGAGACGACCGGGGAGAAGACCACCAGCAGTACGGAGGAGAGCAGGCCGCCGTACATGCTGCACAGGGCGCCGGTGGTGTTGAACCGCTTCCAGAAGAGGCTGTACAGGATCGTCGGCAGGTTGGCCGAGGCCGCGATGGCGAAGGCCAGCGCCACCAGCGCCGCGGTATTGAGCTTGTCCGCGAACATGCTCAGTACGACGGCCAGTGCGCCGATCCCGACGGCGGCGAGCCGTGCCACCCTGACCTCCTGCACCTCGCTCACCCTGCCCTTGCGCATGGCCTGGGCGAAGAGGTCATGAGCGAACGAGGCCGACGACGTGAGGGTGAGCCCGGCCACCACCGCGAGGATCGTGGCGAAGGCCACCGCCGAGATCAGCGCCAGCAACGTGGCGCCCATGGTCGAACCGGGGCCGCCGCCGAGCATCTCGGCCAGCATGGGAACGGCAGTGGTGCCCGCCGGGTTGGCCGCCTTGATCGCCGTGTGGCCCACCAGCGCCGCGGCGCCGAAGCCCAGCGCGAGCGTCATCAGGTAGAAGACACCGATGATGCCGATCGCCCAGTTGACCGAGGTCCGCGCGGCCTTGGCGGTCCGCACCGTGTAGAAGCGGACCAGGATGTGCGGCAGGCCGGCGGTCCCGAGCACCAGCGCGACGCCGAGGCTGATGAAGTCCAGCCGGGTGGTGGAGCTGGCACCGTACTTCAGCCCGGGTTCGAGGAACGCCTGCCCCTTGCCGCTGGCCTGGGCGGCCGCGCCCAGCAGGGCCGAGAGGTTCCAACCGAACCTGCTCATCACCAGGACGGTCAGCACAAGCGTTCCGGCCATCAGAAGACCGGCCTTGATGATCTGCACCCAGGTCGTGCCCTTCATGCCGCCGATGACGACGTAGAGGATCATCAGCACGCCCACGCCGAAGACGATCCACTTCTTGGCGGTGTCGCCGGAGACGCCGAGCAACAGGGCCACCAGCGAGCCCGCGCCGACCATCTGGGCCAGGAGGTAGACGACGGAGACGACGATGGTCGAGATGCCCGCGGCGATGCGCACCGGCCCCTGGCGCAGGCGGAACGCCAGCACGTCGGCCATGGTGAAGCGCCCCGTGTTGCGCAGCGGTTCGGCCACCAGCACGAGTGCCAGGACCCATGCGACCAGGAATCCCACGGAGTACAGGAAACCGTCGTACCCGAAGAGGGCGATGGTGCCGGTGACTCCCAGGAACGAGGCGGCCGACATGTAGTCGCCGGAGATGGCGAGACCGTTCTGGAATCCCGAGAACGACCGCCCGCCGGTGTAGAAGTCGGTGGTTCCCTTGCCCTGCCTGCTGGCCCAGAGCGTGACGCCCAGCGTGGCCGCCACCACCACGAGGAAGAGGCCGACTGTCAGCGAACGGTCCCCGTGGCTTCCGGCACCCGCCGCCAGCGCCACCTGTCCGGTACGAGCGGTCACGCGGACACCCCCGTGGTCTGGCCGGACCCGTACGAGCCGGCCACCAGCACCCGCTCGATGTCCTGCCGGACCTGTTCCGCGACGGGGTCGCGCCGCCTGTCGGCGTGGCGCGTGTACAGCCACGCGGTCAGGAAGGTGGCGCCGAACTGTGCCAGACCGAGGAAGAACGCGACGTTCAGCCGGCCGACGACCCTGGCGTCCATGAGGTCCCGCGCGTAGCTGGACAGCAGGACGTACAGAAGGTACAGGCTGAGGACGGCGATCGTCGCCAGGGTGGCGAACGTGCGCTGAGAACGCCGGAGCCGGCCGAAGGACGGGCTGCTCTGCGCCTCCTCGAAGACCGCGGAGGCCGTGTCCCGGCGGACCGCGTCTGTTCCGGCTCTGCCGGACTGGTCGGCCGGGGAGCTGCCGTTGGGAGAAGTGGGACTGTTCATGAGTCTTTCCGTGGAGGGGACCGGCGCCGCCCGCCCACGGTCGATCTGACCTGGAGGCGGGCGGGGCACCGGAGCGAGGTGGTGGCGGAGCGGCCTCCCCGGCCGGTGGGCGGGGAGGCGGAAGGCGGACGCGGGCCAACTCGGAGCGCGGGACCTTGACGTCTCACCACGTCCACCGCACGGCCCTGTCGCGCCGAATCTACGCGCGTTCCGGCCAGCGGACATGACGGTGGGGACCGAAGAGTCAGCCGTGCGCCACCGAAGGCGAAAGGTGGCGCAGAAGCCCATTACCGGATACTTGCGCGCAAGTTACGCAGGTAGCGAAGAATGCGGACCGAGGCGGCCCGCGCCCTACCGCGGACTCCGCCGGTTGCCGCCCCCGGCCGCACCTGCCGCCGGCTCCCCACCGCGGTCCCGCCCCGTGGGGGGGGGTGAGGTCGCCCGTCAGACAGCAGTGGTGTGACATGCCAGCCCCCAGCCGTGACCGCTTCCCACGGCGCGGGAACCGGTCCCGTCCTGAGCGGACGCCACCGCGAGTCGAAAGCCCTCGAACGGGTGCTGGCCACTCCAGGAGGCGGCTGCGTCTCCGGGCTCGTCCAGGGCGGCTGGGGCAGCGGGAAGACCTCGGTGCTGCGGGCCGCCCTGGCCGGGGCCCGCGAGGACGCGGCCACCCGCGTCGTGTCCGCGTCGGCGGACCCACTCGAATGCGGCCTCCGCCACGCGGTGGTCCGGCAGCTCTTCGAACGCCTGCTTGCGGATGGTGCGGACTCGCCGTACGGCGGGCGGACCCCGGGCAGCGCCCGGCGTCCCGCTCCCTGGGCGCCCCAGCCGAACGGCCCGTCGGACCCGATGGCCGGACGGACAGGATGCGGCCGCGCTCCGCGACCTGTATCAGCTGGCCACACAACTCACGTCGCAGGGACGCCTGTTGGTGGCCGTCGACGACCTCCAGTGGTCGGACACCGCCTCCCTGCGCTGGCTGCGCCACCTGCTGCACCGGGCTGACGACCTGCCTCTGGCCGACATCGCCACTCTCGGCCCCGAGGACGCGCGCTCGAACTCGGCGGGCATCGCCGCCGCCGTTCCGCTGTTCCAGCACCGCCTGACGCTGGGAGGCCTCTCCGACGAAGCCGTCGGTTCCCTGGCGGAGGAGGTGCTGGGCGAGGTCGGCGCCGACCAGCGGGGTGTGGGTGGTGCCGGGTGAGGTGGCGGTGTCCAGGGTGCCGAGGATGACGGTGGCGCGCAGGCCCCCGGCGGTGACCACGGGCAGGTCGGGGTGGTGCTCGAAGGCGGGCTCGGTGTGCCGGTGGGCGCCCGGGAGGGCGACCCAGGGCTGGGCGCCGTGCAGGTAGCGGGCGTGCGGGCGGGGGACTCCTCGGAGTGGGAGATCGCCCGGCCGGAGGTCATCAGGCCCAGTTCGTACGGGCGCACGGTCTGCAGGCTGCCGAGGCTGTCGCGGTGCAGCACCTCGCCCTGGTGGAGCCAGCCGACCGTCTGAAGGCCCATGTGGGGGTGCGGCGGGACCTGCATGCCGGGCTCGTCGGCGATGTCGTCCGGGCCGTAGTGGTCCACGAAGCACAGGCCCCGACCATCCGGCGGCCCAGGTTGGGGAGCAGTCGGCGCACCACCGTGCTTTCGCCGAGTGTGACTTGACGTGCCGTCAGCAACTCCTTCACCGGGCCGCCGCTGGCCTCGCGGCCGCAGCTGGTCGGGGCGGGCCTGAGGTCGAGGTTGCTCATCGCGCTTCCACCACGGAGGGAGAGGGCCGGGCGGAGGCCCGGAGGACGACGTCGTCACCGATCATCCGCCACGGTGCGACGTTCCCCCACCCGTGCCCGGCCATCCGAACGGACCGCGCGAGCGGGCGCCTCACAGGCCCACCAGGCGTCCGCCGAGGCCTTGTCGGCGAGCTCGCGCAGGTTGCGGACGGCCTGCGCCGGGTCCTCGGCCCCGTACACCGCCGAACCGGCCACGAACACGTCCGCGCCGGCCTCGGCGCAGCGCTCGATGGTGGCCGCGGAGACGCCGCCGTCGACCTGCAGCCAGACCTCCAGGTCGTGCTTGGCGATCAGCTCCCGGGTGCGGCGGATCTTGGGCAGCATGATGTCCAGGAAGGCCTGGCCGCCGAAGCCGGGCTCGACCGTCATGATCAGCAGCATGTCGAGCTCGGGCAGCAGGTCCTCGTACGGCTCGATCGGGGTGCCCGGCTTGAGCGCCATCGAGGCGCGGGCGCCCTTGGCACGGATCTCGCGGGCCAGCCGCACGGGCGCGGCGGCGGCCTCGACGTGGAAGGTGATCGAGCCGGCCCCGGCCTCGACGTACTGCGGGGCCCAGCGGTCCGGGTCCTCGATCATCAGGTGGCAGTCGAGCGGGATGTCGGTGGCCCGGGCGAGCGACTCGACCACCGGGACGCCCAGGGTCAGGTTCGGCACGAAGTGGTTGTCCATGACGTCCACGTGCAGCCAGTCGGAACCCCGGACGGCCTCGGCCTCGTCGGCGAGCCGGGCGAAGTCCGCGGACAGGATGCTGGGGTTGATCTGGGCCATGACCGACTACCTTCGTACGGGGGCTTGCGAGGGCTGGGCACCCGGAGGCGGGCACCTCGTCCCATCATCTCGCGCCGCGCCACCGGCGGTCGCACCCCGGGAGCCCCGCGTGACCGTGATCACACCCCGCCCGGGGTTGCCGGGGCCGCCGCCGTGGCCATCAGCAGACGAGCGGCCCGCACTGCCCGTCGGGCCGCCCCGTCCAGCCCGGCCGGCTGCCCCGAGGAGGGTCTTCCCGATGTCCGATCCCGCTCCCGTTCACCCCGCCCGCGCGCTGTGGCGGCTCTTCGAGCCGGTGTACGCCGTCACCTTCCTCCAGCCCGAGAGCCGGGCGGCCTTCGAGGCGGCCGGGCTGGACGGCGGCTGGCGCGGCTACTTCGCCGGCCGCTCGGCCCCGCTGGGCGCGGTGGACGCCCCGCCGGTGATCGCCGCGTTCTTCAGCTTCGCCCCGGCGACGGTCGAGCGCGCCCTGCCGCAGGTGTGGACGCATGCGAGCCCCGAGCGGGTGCTGACCGCCCGGACGGAGGGCTCGTCGGCGGCGCTGGCCCGACTGCTGGCAGCGGTGGAGCCCGGGCGGATCGAGGCGGCGGCGGACGCGCTGGAGGGGGCGGTGGACCGGCTGGACTGTGGCGGCCGGGTGCTGGCCGCCGCCAACGCCGCGCTCCCCCGACCCGCGGACGTGCACGGGCGGCTCTGGCAGGCCGCGGCCGTGCTGCGTGAGCACCGCGGGGACGGCCACGTGGCCGCACTGGTCGCGGCCGGGCTCGACGGCTGCGAGGCGCCGGTGCTCCACTGCGCGCTGGACGCCGACCGGGAGGTGCTCCAGCCGATGCGCGGCTGGACGGACGAGGAGTGGGAGGCCGCCGCGGCGCGGCTGGTCGAGCGGGGCTGGCTCACGGCGCGGGGAGCGGTCACCGAGCTCGGCCGGAGCCGGCACCGGTCCGTCGAGGCCGCCACCGACCTGGCCGCGGGCCGGGCCTGGGAGGGCCTGCCGGACGGCGAACTCGACCGCCTGACGGCCGCCTTGAGGCCGATCGCGGCGATCTGCCGCGAGCGGATGCCGGTCAACCCGCTGGCGATGCCGCTGGTCAGCCCTCTGCCGGTTCCACCGGTGGAGCCGGTGGCGGTGCCGCCGGTCAGCCCGCCGGCGATGGCACCGGCAGATCCGCGAAACCAGCGCTGATATGGCCTCCGTCACACGCCGCCGAGGATTACCGGGGCCGCCCCCGTGGTCATCAGCACTTGAACGGCCCGCGCGCCCGCCCGGGCGGCCCCGGCACCCCGCCGCCCGCGCGACCGCCGCAGGCCGTGCCGACCAGTCGAGCTCCCCGCGCCCGCCCGGAGCCCCGTCCGAGGAAGGTCTCCCGATGGCCGATCTCGTCCATCCCGCCCGCGCGCTCTGGTGGCTCTTCGAGCCGGTGCACGCCGTCACCTACTTCCAGCCCGAGTGTCGCGACGCCTTCGAGGAGGCCGGGCTGCGCGGCTTCTGGCGCGGCTACTTCGCCGGCCGCTCCGCCCCGCTGGGCGCGGTGGACGCCCCGCCGGTGATCGCCGCGTTCTTCAACTTCGCCCCGGTCATGGTCGAGAGGGCCCTGCCGGAACTGTGGTCGCTGGCCGGCCCGGAGGAGGCGCTGGCCGCCCGTGGCAAGGGGGCGGGCGCGGCGCTGGCCCGGCTGCTGGAGCACGTGGACCGGGAGCAGGTCGAGCAGGCCGTCGAGACGCTGGAGCAGGCCACCGCCCGGCTGGACTGCGCGGGCCGGGTGCTGGCCGCCGCCAACGCCGCGCTCCCGGCACCGACCGGACTGTACGAGCGGCTCTGGCGGGCCGCCACCGTGATGCGCGAGCACCGCGGGGACGGCCACGTGGCCGCGCTGGTGGCCGCCGGGCTGGACGGCTGCGAGGCGCTGGTGATCCGCTGCGCGATGGACATGCGGCGCGAGCAGCTCCAGCCGGTGCGCGGCTGGACGGACGAGGAGTGGGACGCGGCCGCCGAGCGCCTGGTCGAGCGCGGCTGGCTGACCGCGGCCGGGACGGTGACCGAGCTCGGCCGGATCCGCCACCAGGGCCTGGAGGCGGCCACCGACCTGGCCGCCGCCCGGGTCTGGGAGGACTACCCACGAGCCGAACTCGACCGGTTGGCCGCCGCGTTGAAGCCGATCTCGGCACTCTGTCGCAGCAGCCTGCCGTTCTACCCGGCGGGACTGCCGGACAACAGCTGACCGTCGCTCCGGCCGCCCGGGCGCGCCACCGTTCGGCGCGCCGGGCACGACGACCACGCCACCGTTCGGCGCACCGGGCCCGACGAGCACGCCACCGCCCGGCGCACCGGGCGGGCCGACCGCGCTACCGTTCGGCGCCGGGCGGGCCGAGCACGATCCCCCGCCCGGCGTAGAAGGGCCCGAACGAGCGCCACGGGACCCGCGCGAACGCCTGCGACTCCCCCGGGAAGCCGGAGGGGTTGTGGATCAGCAGCGCCGTCTCCGTGGCGCCCACCGCCAGGACCAGGTGCCCGCCGCGCCGGACCGGCTCCGGCCCGCCCGGCTCCCGGATCGACGGGTGCACCGACACCATCACCAGCCGGCCGTCCGCCACCTCGGCCGCCACCTCCGCGGGCGTCAACTCCGCGGACCGGGCCGCCAGTCCCCAGCGCCGCCGGACGTACTGCGCGAACGGCGCGTGAACCAGGCCGCGCAGGCTCTCACCGTCCCGGACGTACGCGCCGGCCGCCAGGCACTCCCCCGCCAGCGCCATCGCCGTCGGGGTCACGCCCCACCAGTGCTCCAGCGCCATCCGCAGGCAGGCCACCCCGCACAGCCGCCAGGACCACCACGAGTACTCCTCCGGACTGGCCGCCCCCGACTGGCCCCAGCGCGGGTCCCGCGCCGCGTCCAGCTGCCCGTCCACGATGTCGCGCACCAGCTCTGCGGACTCCCACTGCGCCCGGTACGGCACCTCGTGCACCACCCGCGCCGGCCGAGCGGCGCCGCCCTGATCGACCATTCCCCGACGCTCCCACATCGAGGCGGCCCGACGAGTCACGACACTCCTGGAACGTCCGCCCGGGCGTCCGCGCCGGGCCCCGCGCTCTTTCGCGCGCTCTCCCCCGCGCTTTCCACTGAACTATCCCCCGCGCTCTCTCCCGCGCTCTCCCCCGCACCTTCCCCCGACCGGAAGGCCAGCCGCTGGGCGGCGTGCCGCCCGCGGTCCTCCACCGGCAGCTGGCCCGTGGCGCCGGCCAGGCCGAACGCCGGCATGTCGAAGTAGATCGACTCGTAGCCGCCCTCCGGGACGATGTACGTCTCGTGCCAGAGCCCGACGTGCCCCCGGGTCCGGCCCTCCCGCACCTTCCGGTTGGCGATGCCCCACACGGTGTGGTGGAAGCCGTCCGGTGCGGTGGAGTAGCGGTACAGCGCCTCCTTCGACGCCCAGTACTGGACGACGTAGTAGGTGCGCGGCGAGGCGGTGAGCAGGATGCGGCCGCGCAGCCCGCGTTCGGGGCTGCGGCGCAGCTCGTGCAGCATCCGGAACATCGCGTACATCACCGGGCCCCAGTGGTGGACGGCCCAGAAGCGGTTGATCCGCATGCCGATCAGCAGCACCACGGTGTCGCCGGTCGCGGCGGCGGTGGTGTACCCCGGCCGCGGCCTGGCGAACACCGATCGGACGAACGTGCTCCCCTTGGACATTCCCGGCCTCCCCGGAACCGACCCGCACCCCATGTAATCGGTGATTACATCAAGGCCCCTGAGGGCGGTCAAGGCTCGCGGCGGCCACAATCCGCCTACTGCCCGGGCCCGTTGGCGATTCCGCGGCGGAAGGTGTCCAGCACCTGGACGGCCAGCTGCTCCGCCCGGTCCGCGGGCAGGTAGCCGTCCACGATCATCTGCGCCAGCCCGTAGACCAGCGCCTGCCCGGCCAGCAGCACCTGCCCCGGATCGCCGGGCCCGAGCCGCCCCGCGCGCTGGTCCGCCACGATCAGTTCGGTGAACGCCAGGTCCATGCCGTCCAGTTGCTCCCGCAGCTCCGGATCCCGGGCGGCCGTGAACACCCGCGAGCGCACCAGCTCGAAGCGTCGCGGGTGGCGCAGCGCGTAGCGGACGAACCCCAGCCCCAGCGCCCGCATCGCCGACCCGCCGACCGCCTCGGCGGCGGCCACCTCCGCCTCCTGCCAGTGGTGGAAGTCGGTCAGCACCCGGTCCGCCACCGCCGTCAACAGTGCCCGGCGGTCTGCGAAGTGGCGGAACGGCGCCCCCGCCGACACCCCCGCCCGGCGCGCCACCTCCCGCATGCTCACCTTCTCCTGGCCCTGCTCGTCCAGCACCTCGAACGCCGCCGCCACCAGCGCCTCCGGCAGCGCCCCGTGGTGGTACGCCCCTCGCTCCCCGATCCGCTCCGTCATGCCTGCCTTGCTACCACAGCGGCCCGGTCCGCCGGGGAGGGCTCCTCGCCCCGGCCGGGGGGCCGGGGCGAGGAGTGGGCGGGCCGGTCCTACCAGGCGTAGTCCTCCGGGGCCGGGTGGTGGCCGGGGAAGAGTTCGTCGAGGCGGTCCAGGGTCTTCTGGTCGAGCTCGAGGTCGAGGGCCGCGAGGGCGGCGTCGAGGTGGGCGGGGGTGCGGGGGCCGATGATGGGAGCGGTGACGGCCGGGCGGGAGAGCAGCCAGGCGAGGGCGAGGTCGGCGGGGTCGGTGCCGAGTTCGGCGGCGAAGTCCTCGTAGGCCTGGAGGCGCTCGCGCTGCTTCTCCAGCAGCTTGCTCGCGTAGCCCTGGGCGCCGCGCACCCGGGTGCCCTCGCGCTCCTTGCGCAGGACGCCGCCGAGCAGGCCGCTGCGCAGCGGGGACCACGGCAGCAGGCCGAGGCCGTAGTGCTGGAGGGCGGGGACGACCTCCAGTTCGACGGTGCGGTCGAGCAGGTTGTAGAGGGACTGCTCGCTGACCAGGCCGAGGAAGTGCCGGGAGCGGGCGGCCTCCTGGGCCTGGGCGATGTGCCAGCCGGCGAAGTTGCTGGAGCCGACGTAGATGATCTTGCCCTGGGCGACCAGGACCTCCATCGCCTGCCAGATCTCCTCCCAGGGCGTGTCCCGGTCGATGTGGTGCATCTGGTAGAGGTCGATGTGGTCGGTCTGCAGCCGCCGCAGGCTGGCCTCGACGGCCTTGCGGATGGCGAGCGCGGAGAGCCGCCCCTCGTTGGGCCAGTCGCTCATCTCGGCGTAGGCCTTGGTGGCGAGCACGGTGCGCTCGCGGCGGCCGCCACCCTGGGCGAACCAGCGGCCGATGATCTCCTCGGTGCGGCCCTTGAGGTTGCCCTCGGGGTCGCGGCCGTAGGAGTTGGCGGTGTCGAAGAAGTTGATGCCCCGCTCGTGGGCGGTGTCCATGAGGCGGTGGGCCTCGGCCTCCTCGGTGTGGGGGCCGAAGTTCATGGTGCCGAGGCAGAGGCGGGAGACGGTCAGGCCGGTGCGGCCGAGGTGGGTGTACTCCATGGCGCCCCACCTAAAGCCACACCGGCCGCGGTGTCCAGCACATTCCCCGGAACGGGCGGGTCATCGCCCGTGGGTGGCGAACTTCCTTACGGCCAACGGCCCGCAGAGCAGGAGCAGTACGGCGCTCCAGAGCAGCGTGGCCAGAACGGCGTGCTGCATCGGCCAGGCGGTGCCGGGCGCCGCCGGGTTGCCGAAGAGCTCGCGGGCGGCCTCGACCACGGAGCTGATCGGGTTCCAGTCGGCGATCACCCGCAGCCAGGCCGGCATCCCGCCGGTGGGCACGTACGCGTTGGTGACCATCGCCAACGGGAAGACGACGACGGAGAGTTGACCGGCAGCCTCCTCCTTGCCGACGGCCAGCCCGAGCAGGGTGCCGACCCAGGTCATCACGAACCGGAAGAGCAGCAGCAGCGCGAACGCCTCCAGCGCGTCGGCCGCGCCGTGCCGGGCGCGCCAGCCGGCGGCCAGCCCGACGAGTGCCAGCAGCGCCAGCACCACGAGGCTGACCAGCAGGTCGGCGAGGGTCTGTCCGAGCAGCAGTCCGGTGCGGGAGACCGGCATCGAGCGCAGCCGGTCGGTGACCCCGCGGCCGACGTCGCGGGCGGCGCCGACCATGGTGGGCATGATGCCGTTGGTGGCGACCATGGCGAAGAGTCCGGGCATCAGGAACTCCCGGTAGTCCCCGCCCCCTGGCACCCGCACGGCGCTGCCGAAGACGTACCCGAAGACCACCACCATGACCACCGGCACGCCCAGCGAGGCGGCCAACAGGCCCGGTGAGTGGCGGTAGTTGAGCAGGATGCGGAGCATCGACGTCCCGGTGTCGGAGACCAGCCGGGCCCCGGCCGACGGACGGGAAGAGGTGTGCGCGACGGCGGACATCAGGCGGCCCTCCCCACGGCTGCGGACTCTCCGGTGAGCGCGAGGAACACGTCGTCGAGCGAGGGCGCGCGGACCGCGACGTCCTCGGCGACGACGCCTACCGCGTCCAACTCCCGCACCAGCGCGGGCAGCAGGACGTTCACCCCGGGCCTGGTCAGCACCGTGACCGCCCGCTCGGCCACGTCCACCTGGGCGTCGCCGCCGGACAGGGCCGACAACACCACGGCGGCGGAGCCGAGCCGGCCAGGATCGGCCAGGGTGACGGAGACCTGGCTGCCGATCGATGCCTTGAGCCCGGCCGGTGGGCCGGTGGCGATCGCGGCGCCGTGGTCGACCACCACGATGTCGTCGGCGAGGCGGTCGGCCTCCTCCAGGTACTGGGTGGTGAGCAGCACGGTGGTGCCGCCGTCGGCCAACTCCCTGACGGTGTCCCAGATCTCCTGTCGGCTGCGCGGGTCGAGCCCGGTGGTGGGCTCGTCCAGGAAGAGCACCGGGGGGCTGGTGACCAGGCTGGCGATCAGGTCGAGGCGCCGGCGCATGCCGCCGGAGTAGGTGCGGACCAGCCGGTCGCCGGCCTCGGCGAGGCCGAAGCGGGTCAGCAGTTCGTCGGCGCGCGCCCGGGCCCGGCGGGCACCGAGGCGGTGCAGCCGACCGAACAGGTGGAGGTTGTCACGGCCGGTGATGCCCTCGTCCAGCGCGGCGTGCTGCCCGGCCAGGCCGATCGCCCGCCGGACCTCCTCGGCGTTGCGGACGGCGTCGTGCCCGGCGACCCGGACGGCGCCCCGGTCGGGGGCGACCAGGGTGGCGAGAACACGTACGGCGGTGGTCTTGCCGGCGCCGTTGGGGCCGAGGAGGCCGCAGACGGTGCCGGCCGGGACGGTCAGGTCGAGGCCGCGCAGGGCCTCGGTGGCCCCGAAGCGTTTCTCCACGCCCGCCATCTCGATGGCGGGCCGGGTGGCGTCGGACATGGCTCTGCCCTTCTCTAGGTACAGCGTACGTAGAAGCGTGCGCAGGCGCCATCGTACTACGTACGCCGTACGTATCTAAGATGGGTGAGCGAGGTGATCTTCCAGTGCCGTCCAGCAACACCCCCAGCAGTCCTGCGGGGCCCACCGGTTCCGAGAGCGCGGAGCAGCCCGGCAAGCCGGTGCCGCCCGAGGCCCCCGAACTGATCTGGCTGCGCCCCGAGCGCACCGGCCGGGGCCCCCGACCGGCCCACAGCCGCGACTCGATCGCCGCGGCCGCCATCGTCATCGCCGACGCCGAGGGCCTGGACGCCGTCTCGATGCGCCGGGTCGCGGCCGCGCTCGGCGCGGGCACCATGTCGCTCTACAACTACGTGCCGAAGAAGGAGCACCTGCTCGACCTGATGCTCGACGCGGCCTGCGCCGAGTACCGGTTGCCACCCGGGCCGAGCGGCGACGTCCGGGCCGACCTGGCGGGCCTCGCGCAGGAGCAGCTCACCATCTTCCGCCGCCACCCCTGGCTGCCCGCGCTGGTCATCGCCCGCCCGGGCATCGGCCCCAACGCCCTGCGCTACACCGACCACTTCCTCGCCGTCACCGCCCCCACCGGCCTGCCGGGCGGCGCGCGGATGGAGGCGATGGCGATGTTCAACGGCTTCATCTGCCAGTTCGCCCAGTACGAACGGACAGCGGCAGCGGGCGCCAAGT
Source organism: Kitasatospora sp. NPDC017646 (assembly GCF_044329365.1). Classification (NCBI taxonomy): domain Bacteria; kingdom Bacillati; phylum Actinomycetota; class Actinomycetes; order Kitasatosporales; family Streptomycetaceae; genus Kitasatospora; species Kitasatospora sp. NPDC017646. The sequence continues at coordinate 13,478 of NZ_JBIRJC010000010.1, forward strand.
GGCAGGCGGAGATGGTCGGTTACCTCACCCGGGCGGCGATGAGCGGCGACTACCCCAACCTGGCCCAGGCCTTCGCCACCTCGGGACCGCCCACCGACCCGGACCAGGCCTTCGACCGCAGCCTGGACCGGGTCATCCGCGCCATCCTGGCGCCCACTTCGTGATCGTCTAAGCGAGCGCCGCCCGCGACAGCACCCCGGCCACCCGGCCGTCCACCAGCACGAGCACGGCCGGATGCGCCGCGCCGAGCGCAGCCCGCGCCTGGGCCGCCGACTGCCCGACCCCCACCGTCGGCAGCGCCGGCCCGAGCAGCGGGCGCACCGGGCCGTCCGGCTTGGCCCCGCCGTCGGCCAGCGCCGCCGTCAGCACCTCCCGGGACACCGAGCCGACCACCTCCGTCGCGCTCACCCCGTACGGGCGCGCCTCCCGCGCGAGTACGGCCGGGGCGATGCCGCCCGGCGCCGCGCGCAGCGCCTCCGACGCCTCGCCGACGGTCGCGTCGGCGGCCACCGACACCAGCGGACCCACCGCCTCCAGCAACGACCGCAGGCCGTCCGCGTTCTCCTCCAGGAAGCCCCACTCACGCATCCAGGCGTCGCTGTGCACCTTAGACAGGTACGAGCGCCCGGAGTCCGGCAGCAGCACCACGACCAGGCCGTCCGGCCCCAGCCGGCGCGCGACCCGCAGCGCCGCCGCCACCGCCGTGCCGGAGGACGGGCCGACCAACAGGCCCTCCTCGCGGGCGAGCCGGCGAGCCGTCAGCAGCGACTCGCGGTCCGGGATCCGCTCGAAGGAGTCGACCACCTCCGAACGGTAGGCCTGCGGCCAGCGGTCCTCGACCGTCTCCGGGTGGAGGAAGTGGCCGATACTCTCGACGAACCACGGGCTGCCGTCCCCGCCGCCGTAGGACGAGGACTCCGGGTCCGCGCCGACCACCGTCACCGCCCCGCCGGACACCTGCTTCAGATACCCGCCGGTGCCGGTGACGGTGCCCCCGGTGCCGACGCCCGCGACGAAGTGGGTCACCCGGCCGCCGGTCTGTTCCCACACCTCAGGGCCGGTGGTCCGGACATGGGCGTCCGGATTGGCCAGGTTGTCGTACTGGTTGGCGAGCCAGGCACCGGGGATCTCCTCGGCCAGCCGCCGGACCACGTTGAACAGGTGCCGCGGATCCTCCTGCGGCACGGCCGTCGGCGCGAGCACCACCTCGGCGCCGTACGCCCGCAGGATGTCCCCCTTCTCCGGCGCCGACTTGTCGGACACCCCGGCGATCACCCGGTATCCGCGCTGGCGGCCGACGATGGTCAGCCCGATCCCGGTATTGCCGGACGTCGCCTCCACGATCGTCCCGCCCGGCTTCAACAGCCCCTCCCGCTCGGCGGCAAGGATCATCGACAGCGCGGCGCGGTCCTTGACGCTGCCGCCGATGTTGAGGAACTCCGCCTTGGCATAGATCGGCGCGGCGATCCCGGCGCCCAACCTGGCCAGGCGGAACAGCGGCGTCCCGCCGATCGCGTCGAGTACGGATTCGTGCACCGCGGTCATATCAGCAGCCCCCTGCGTACGTATGTGTCTGACCAAGCCTGCCCAGACCAACCCGCCGCCAGACTCCCGGAGCGGGCGCGGACCGAAGTCCCCGCGCCGACTGTCGAGGTTGCGGCGCGAGAAGGGGCGCATGGTGATCCATACGCGCCCCGCAGTTTCGGCGCACTCCAAAGTGCGCAACGGTGCGGCTCGCGCCCGCCCCACCATTGGAACTGCGCACGGAGAGTGACCGATTTCTCAGATCAGCGGACCGAAGAGCCCGCGCTCCCAGTGCCCGAGCCAGGAGGCCGTGGCGGACGGAAGCAACGACCCCTCGGTGGACTCGTCGTACGGGAGGACGGCGGTCGGCGCGAACCAGCCCTCGCCCGGGGAGATCCGGATGCGCAGGACGCTCAACTGCTTCCGCTCAGCGAGGTAGAGGCGGAGGTCGTCGGTGTGCGGGCGGTGGGTCTCGTAACGGTCGTGCACGGTGCGGCAGATGGACTTGATGTCACGGGTCGCGAGCAGGAGGTGGCGGTCACCGGGGCCGAGGTTGACGCAGAGTCGGCGGCGCGCCAGGTCGCGTTCGGCGTACGGCAGGTTCTGGTGGTTGTCGATGTGCAGGCCGGGGCGCAGGCCGTGCTCCGCCAGGCGGTGGGTGACGGGCTCGCCCGGCGGGTCGTCGGTCACGGCGAGCTGGACGGGGTGGGGGTCGCCCAGGTCGCCGACCAGGGCGGCGAGCAGGTGGCGGCTGGTGACGGTGGCCGGGAGGCGGAAGAACTCGACCAGGCCGCTGTCCTTGGTGAAGACGCTCGGCGCGTACCGCGCGGGGAGGTCCTCGGACAGCGGGGTCCAGTCACCGGCCGGGAGCGCGGCACCGTTCTCGTAGCCGGGTTCGCGGTAGAGGCGCCGGACACCGCCGATCTCACAGCGGGCCAGGAGGGCGGCCGGGTCGCGGAAGGCGATCGCGGCGGGGTGCAGGTCGGGCATGGGAGGATCGCCTCGGATCAATCGTCGTCGTCGGTGGGGCCGTCGTGGCGGCTGAAGCCGGTCATCAGGGCGGCGGCGAGGGTGCTCCACCAGACGACATCGGCGGTGGCCGGCTCGCGCGGGGGGACGAGGCCCGAGGCGAACCAGGCGAGGGCGAGGCTGGCGACGGTGATCGCAGCCGTGGGGGCGAGCTTGATGGGGATCAACTCCCGGGCGGGGGAAGGTCGTCGGCGGGTTCGAGCAGGACGCGGGCCCAGACTCGTTTTCCCGCGCCACGACGGGCGATGACGCCGAAGTCGAAGGCAAGTCGGCGGACGAGTTCGACGCCACGGCCGCCCTCACCGAAGCGGCGCGGGTGGGGTCGGTGAACCCCGAGATCACCGCGCGGGTCCCACACTTCGAGGCGGCAGTCGCCGTCGAACTCCTGGAGCTGGAGGCGGATTTCGCCGTGCCCCTGGCAGGCGTGGACGACGGCGTTGGTGACGAGCTCGGAGGCGATGAGTTCGAGGTCGTCGACGGGGTCGCCGGTCCAGCCCCAGGAGGTCAGCTGCTCGCGGATCAGGCGGCGGGCGGTACGGACCGAGGTCGAGTGCTCGGTGAGGGCGGTCTCCCAGGTTCGGAGGACCGGGTTACGCAAGGTGGACATGGGTCACCCCACACCTTCAGTGGCGTGTTCGTGCGGTCACGTTGAGTGTGGAGGATCAAAAATCGAATTTGCAACCCGAACGACGACAAGCAGAAAATAAATTAGTTGATCTTGATAGCCGGCTTGAGCCCCCACAGCGCGAGCAGCGAGACTGAACGCGGACCACGGGAGGGACGTGTTGAGCAAGGACCCGTCAGCGATCAGGCAGATCCGCCTCGGAGACGAGCTACGAGCGTGGCGAACGGAGAACAACAAGACGCTTGCCGAGGTGACCGCCGGCCTGAAGGGCTGGAACCCGGCGCGGCTCAGCAAGATCGAGCGCGCGCTACTACCGGTGACCGCCGCCGAACTGGCCATATTCCTTGACCACTGCGGCGTCACGGGGCCGGAGAGAGCCGAGATCGAGGCCTTCGCCACTGACAGCCCTTCACGGCACTGGTGGCAGGATCACGAGTTCGCCGACACGATCAGTTCGGCGTTCGCCGAGTACCTGAGCCTCGAATCCGATGCGACTCAGATGCTCGACTACTACTTGGCGGCCTTCCCGGGCCTCTTGCAGACCGAGGACTACGCCCGCGAGATCATTGCCACTGGTCTCGACGGTCTCAGCGAAGACCAGACCGAGGCTGCTGCCGAGATCCGTATCCTGCGCCAACACCGCCTCACTCGCGCGCCGCTGCTCCAGCTCGACGCCTACTTCGGCGAGGTCACCCTGCTGGTTGGCGGCGACGAAGAAGTCCTCGCTGGTCAGCTCCGGCATGTCATCAAGGTGGCTCAGTACCCGAACGTCACGGTTCGCATGGTTCCGCTGAGCGCCGGACGACCTGGGATTCTGGCGTCTGGCCTGACACTTCTCCGCTTCCCGGGAGACCCGGGTGAGGGCTTCTCATTCGTCGAAGCAGTGGGCGGTATGCTCCCGCGTAAATCGGGACGCGAGGTCCGGCGCGCCGAGCGCGCCTTCGCCCGACTGAAGCGGTGCGCGCTTTCACCGGACGCCACCCTTGCCGCCCTTGAACGCAAGTTGGAAGAGATCACGTGAGCGAGCAGCACGACCCCTACGACCACGACCCCACCGTCGCCTCCTGGGTCAAGTCCCCCTTCTCCGGCGAATCCAATGGCAACTGTGTGATCGTCGCTCGCTTCGACAACGGGGACGTGTGGGTCGGGGACGACAAGAACCCCAACCGCCCCCACCTCGCCTTCAACCAGGCCGAATGGACCGCCTTCATCCAGGCCATCGAGGCCCGCGACCCCCGCTTCACCGCCTGACCACCACCGCCACACCAGGAGGGGGAAGTCGGCCCGGCCGACTTCCCCTCCGCGTCTCCCCCGCCCGAGGGAGACCGCCGCCCCCAGCACTACCCGAGCAGGACGTCCACCAGGGCCCGTCTCCACGACGGTTGGATCACCACCGACCGAAGGAGCGGACATGACCCGCCACCACCCCCGCGCCGTCGCCCTGGCCGCCAGCCTCGCCCTTCCCTACATCGCCCTGAAGTCCTACTGGGCGGCAGGCGGCCGGGCGGGAATGGCCGACGGCTTCGACATGGCGGACGAGTTCCGGCACAACGGCGCCCCCGCCGCCCTCATCTGGCTGGAGCGGCACGGCATCGACTTCACCGCCGTCCTGGCCCTGACCGGCACAACCCTGGCCCTGCTCCTCACCCACCGCCCGCCGGCCCGCCCCCTCCCCCGCCGCCTGCTGCTCACCCCCGCCTGGGCGGGCATCCTGCTGATCCCGTACGGCCTGCTCACCGCCCTGCTCCCGGCGCTCGACCGCAGCTCCGGCGACCACCCGCTGACCGGCTGGGTCGTCCCGGCCGGTGCGGCGGCCTTCGTCGGCATCGGCACGGCCCTCGCCCTCAGCGCGTGGCCGCACCGCCGTTCCCGCCGAACCGTGGCCGCCGGTTAGCGCCCCGGCACGACGCTGCCGCCGTCACACCGGCCCCATCCGTCCCGGACCGGCCAAAACCCTTCGTCACGGCCGCTCCGACCCCGTACCGTGGTCCGGTCGATGATCTTGGCGGACGCCGTCCCGCGGACGCCATGCGAACAGAACGGGGCAGCACCCATGCAGCAGTACCAGGGATGGGCCGACGAACGCTACGGCGCCGTCGCGGACGCCTTCGCCGGCAACTTCGCCGACTTCCCCGAACTCGGAGCCGCCGTCACGGTGTTCGTCGACGGCCGCAAGGTGGTCGAGCTCTGGGGCGGCACCGCCGACCAGCGCACCGGCCGGGCCTGGAGCCAGGACACCCTGGTCCCGGTGTTCTCCTGCGCCAAGGGCGCGGTCAGCATCAGCGCCCTGCTGCTCGCCGAACGCGGCCTGCTCGACCTGGACGCCCCGATCGCCCGCTACTGGCCCGAGTTCGCCCGCCACGGCAAGCAGGCCGTCACCACCCGGATGGTCCTCGGCCACCGGGCCGGCCTCCCGGCCTTGGACGCGGTGCTCACCTTCGAGGAGATCGCCGCCTGGGAGCCGGCGGTCCGCGCGATCGAGGAGCAGCAGCCGCTCTGGGAGCCCGGGACGACCTACGAGTACCACGGCCACGTGTTCGGCTTCGCGGTCGGCGAGGTGATCCGCCGACTCACCGGCCTGACCCCGGGTGCCTTCCTGCGCAAGGAGATCACCGAACCGCTCGGCCTGCCGCTGTGGATCGGCCTGCCGGACAGCGAACTCCCGCTTCTGGCGCGGCTGGTGGAGGCCGATGGCCGCCGCCCGATGCCCGGCCCTGAGCACCTGCTCACCCGGATCGTCACCATGAACGGCGCCCTGGTCTTCCCCGGCCTGGAGGTGCCGCACGGCTGGAACGACCCGGCCCTGCACGCGATCGAGCTGCCCGGCGCGGGCGCCGTCGCCTCCGCCACCGGCCTGGCCGGCCTCTACGCGGCCGCGGCCACCGGCGTGGACGGCGCCCCCCGGCTGCTCTCGCACGACACCGTGACCGACGCGGTGCGCGAACTCTCCTCCGGCCAGGGCTTCCTGGGCTTCGACATGGGCGCCCGCTGGGGCTCCGGCCTGCTGCTGGACTCCCCCGCGTTCCGCCCGCTGCTCGGCGCGCGCAGCTTCGGCAACGACGGCGCGGGCGGCCAGTTCGCCTTCGGCGACGACGAGTTCGGCGTCGGCTTCGGCTACGTGGCCAACCGGATGATCGGCCACGGCGACGCCCGCGCCAACCGGCTGATCGAGGCGGTGCGCGGGTGCCTGGGGTGACGGACTCGACGGACTTCCTGGCCCGGCTCACCGAGTTCGTCGCCACCGGCTCCCTCGGTGAACTGCGCTACGGCGCCACCCTGCCGGAACTCGCCGCCCGCTACGGCGATCCGTGGGACGGCGGCCGCATCCACCGCAAGAAGCGCTGGCCGCACGCCTTCGGCTTCGGCGACGTGCTGACGGTGTTCTGCCGCTGCCGACAGCTCCGTTCGGTGTCCCTGCCGACCTGGCAGGGCGAACTCGAACTCCCCTTGTCCGGCGACGGGTTGCAGACGTACCGGACCAGGGTCGTCGAGTCCGAGCTGACCACCGCGCTCCTCGCGGCCGGCTGCACCTGGCAGACGGTGACGTACGAGAACCTCCCCGGCCAACGGACCCTGGAGTTCTCGCCGGCCGAGGACGTCTGGGTGGCTCTGATCCTCACCGACCGCGAGGACAGGAACGATCCGCAGCTGGCGGACTGGATGCTGTACAAGGCGATGATGTGGGGCTACGACCACGTCGACTGCCCGGGGCCGGACCCGGCCCTGCCCGACGACGGCTGGGGGGCGGCCGAACTCTGAGGAGGTGTCGGGCCGTTCCGTCCCCTGTGCGGAACGGCCCGCCACCTCCTCCGCATCACTTGAGCAGGAAGTCGTAGACCGCCTGCCGCCCGACCGGGTTGGCCGCCCGGGTCTGCACCGAGTGCGCCGCGCCCGGGACGATCACGATCTGCGGGTCGTGGGCCAGCGCCGCCTGCTGGTACAGCCACTCGTACGGGGTGGAGAGGTCCCGGTCCCCGCCGATCAGCAGCACCGGCACGTCGGGCAGCTTGCGGTGCGCCGGCGGCAGCGGCGGCACCTGCTCGCGCGGCCAGTCCTGGCAGACCAGCAGGCTGCCCAGCCCGGTCGCGGTCGCCGGGTCGTACGGCCAGGTCTCCTCGGCGGTCAGGTGCTGCCGGGTCCGCTCCAGCGCGGCCGCCCGGCCCTGGACCGGGGTGTCCGAGGAGCCCCACGGGTAGCGCCCGTCGGCGCACAGCGTGGCGGCGTGCAGGCCCTGGCTGAGCGCCTCGGCCGGGGCGGCGTCGCCCTTGTGCACCTGGTCGATGAAGGCCTGGAGCTTCTCCGGGTGTCCGCCGGCGGCTTCGTGCAGGGCTTCCGGCACCCCGCCGTAGTTGGGGTCGGTGAACTCGTAGCTGGTGAGCGCGTCCAGGATCTGCGCCCCGTCGCCGTACGTGCGGACGGTTGCGGCCAGGTCCTGGGCCGGGTCGGTGGTGCAGCCGGTGGCCTGGCAGGCGGCGCGCAGCACCCGGGCGGTGGCGGGCAGCGCGGCCAGGTCCATCGGGTCGTAACCGCCCTGCGGCACCACCGAGTCGAGCACCAGCCGCTGCACGTGCGCCGGATGGGCGAGCGCGTAGCGCTCGGCGACGAAGGTGCCGTACGAGACGCCGTCGAGGGTCAGCCGGTGGTCGCCGAGGGCCTGGCGCAGCAGGTCGATGTCGCCGACGGTGTCCGCGGTGCTGTAGAAGCGGGCGTTCGGGCCGAGGGCGGTGGCGCAGTCGGCGATGGACTGCTTGCGCGGCACGGCGAGGTCGGAGGAGCCCATGTCCTCCTGGAGGCCCGGGCACTGCAGGGCGCGCTGGCCGGTGCCGCGCTGGTCGTACATCACCAGCCGGTAGTCCTTCAGGAGCGGCTCGATCTTGCTCGCGATCCGGCGCATCAGCGGCACGCCGGGCTGACCGGGGCCGCCGGTGAGGAACAGCAGGTCGCCCTTGGGGGCGTCGGCGTTGCCTGTCATCGCCACGTCGAGCTGGAGGTTGCCGGGGGTCCGGCCGCTCCGGTCGAGCGGCACGGTGAGGGTTCCGCAGGTGAATTCGGGCGCTGCCTGGCAGGGTGCCTGGCCGGTGATCCCGCCGCCGTGCCGGTGCGCTCCGGCCGACTGGTCCGGCGCCGCGACGGCGGGAGTGGCCAGGGTGGTGCCGGCGACCACCGCGGCGGCGCCCAGCAGGGCGGCGACGCGGCCGCGCATGCTCGTCATGTTCGTCCTTCCGCTCGCGCCGCGTCCGTACTGACGCGGTCACGGAAGTAGCTTGTGCCGGGGCGACTTCGAACGCGAGCGTTCGTGCCAGGATTCGACCAGGGTCGAACGGTCGCGATCCGGAAACGCCCACGGACGGCCGACAAAACCGACACGTCCGGACACTCCGGCAGGGGGAACGACGGCATGATCCGGCTCACCATCGACTCGGCCGGGCTCGCCCGCACCCGCTTCGCGGTCTCACCGCTGCACGAGGCGGTCAACACCCTGATGGCCTCCCGGCTCAACTCCCGCACCGGCCCGTACGCCTGGGTCAGCCGCACCCGCCGGGTGCTGCGCCGGGAGAAGCTGGAACTGTTGTCGGAGCTGGCGCTGGAACAGGACGGCGGCTACATCCCCGACTTCCTCTCCCCGCACCCCACCGGCCCGGAGCCGACCGTGGCGGAGCAACTGAAGGCCGTCCGCCGCACCGACCCGGACCGGGTCCGGGCGGAGCTGGAGACGGTCCAACGCGGCATCGCCGCCTCGAACCTGGTGGGCCGTCCGGTTCCGGAGGTGGTGCTGCGCACCCTGGGGCGCGGCCCGCGCTACTTCGCCGAGCGGATCGCCGACGAGCTGGGACGGTACTGGGAGCTGGCCGTCGCGCCGTACTGGCCGGACGCCCGGACGGTGCTGGACGCCGAGATCGACCAGCGGGGGCGCTTCCTCGCCCGGCACGGTTCCGGCGCGCTGTTCAACTCCCTCGACCCGCAACTGTCCTGGTCGGACGGGCTGCTCCAGTTGGAGAGCCGATTCGAGGTGACGCTGCCCGCCCGGATGGTGCTGCTGGTGCCGACGCTGGTGAGCCGCAGGATCCACGTCATCCTGGACCCGGTCGACGGCTACCACCGGGCACCGACGCTGATGTACCCGGTCGCCCAGCCGTCCGTCGTTCCGCGGACCCCCGGCCCCGCGCTGGCCCAACTGCTCGGGCCGACCCGGGCGGACCTGCTGGCCGCGCTGGTCGACCCGGCGACCACGGCCGCGCTGGCCGCCCAGCACTTCCTGAGCGCCGGGACGGTCTCCTACCACCTGGGGGTGCTGCACCGCTCGGGCCTGGTCAGCCGGGTGCGCAGCGGGCGGGAGGTGCTGTACCGGCGGACGCCGCGCGGGGAGGAGCTGCTGGCGGGGCGCTGACCGGGGCCGCTGGCCGGGCCTGCCGGGCCCTCGGGCCAGGGCGGCGCGGGGCAGGAGGCCGGGGCTCAGAGCAGCGCGCGGAGCAGGAAGCCGGGGCTCAGACCAGGGCGCGGGGCAGGATCACCCGGACCCACTCCTCCGGCTGCGAGAGGTGCGGGGCGTGCCCGCCGCCCGTGAACAGGTGCCGTTCCGCCTTCGGCAGGGCGAGGTCGATCTGGTCCAGCACCTCGCCGAACACCGGCGCACTGTCCTCACTCTGGGTGAGCAGCGCCGGCTCGGTGAACCGGGTCAGCCCAGTGAGGTCGAGGTCCAGCGCGTCCGGGTCGCGCAGCTCGTCCAGGAAGGTCGGCGCATTGCGGACGTAGGTGTGCCGGACCGGCGCGGGCAGCTGCTCCCAGGCCCCCGGGCCGAAGGCCAGACTGTCCACGTACAGCTCGGCGGCGGCCGCGGACTCGGCCTGCTCCAGCAGCTCCCGGACGGCGGAGATCCGGTCGGCGAAGGCGGTGCCGATCGGGCGCAGGTCGGGGTCGGTGAGCAGGACGCCGCTGGCCGGCGGCTCGTGCACCGCGATGCCGCGCAACAGGTCGGGCCGGGCGGCGGCGAGACGGAGCGTGACCAGCCCGCCGTAGGAGTCACCGCAGACGAAGGCGGGTGCCAGCCCCAGCCCGTGGATCAGCCCGGCCAGGTCGGCCGCGTCCTCGAACACCGAACCCTGGGTGAGCAGGTCCTCGCTGCGGCTGTGGCCCCGGCGGTCGTAGGCGACGACGGTGGTGGACTCGGCCAGGCCCGGCAGCACCCGCGCCCAGCAGTCCGCGTCGCACCACGAGCCGTGCACCAGCACCACCCCGGGGCCGTCGCCGCGCACCTCGTAGTGCAGCGACACCCCGTTCACCCTGATCTCGGCCATCACGAGCCTCCCGAGCTCGGCGGTGCTCCCCCACCAGCCTGACACAACCGCCTGGAACGCTCAGCCCGCGCCGACCACCGCCCGCGACGGCCCGTACCAGCCCACCGCGCCCGCCACCGGCGGCGACGGCCCGTTCAGCTCAGCCCGCGCACCGGCGGCTCCTCCCCGGTGCCGTCCTCGGCGACCACCGTGAAGCGCTCCCGCCCCGCCGCCGACAGGTCCACCGGGTACAGCGAGGCGGTGTCGTTGACGTCCATCTCGCGGCTGCGGCGGCCGGTCGCCGCGTCGACCCGGGTCAGCTTGTCGCGGGTCATCGCCCACACCGAGGCGCCGTCCACCAGCACTCCCGTCACCTGGTCGTCCAGGCCGGCCGTCCACTGCTTGCTGCCGTCCGCCAGGGAGTACGCGACCAGCCGTCCGGTGGCCGTGCGGCCCGGGTGTGTGCCGCCGCTGATGCTGACGTCGCCGGGCTTCTCGCCCGGGACGATGAACAGGTCCCCGACGACCACGCCGCCGAACAGCGGCCGGGCGGTGAACTCGTCGAAGGCGTGCACCCCGCCGAGCATCACGTCGAGGTCGTACTCGTCGCCGGAGACCGGTATCGAGGCGCGCTGCTTCCCGGACCGGTCGTAACTGAGCACCGCGTGGGTGCCGCGCTCGGCCTGGGCGTCGACCCAGACCGCGAGCGGGTCGACCGACACCACCATGAGGTTCCTGAGCCCGCCGTCCACCGGCACGGCGACCCGGGTCCGCCCCTGCCCGTCCCCGGGTGCCAGCGAGCGCAGGACCGCCGACCCGTCGCCGCACTGCGCGGCCGTGACCACGTCCTGCTCCCCGCCCGCGACCTCCAGCGGCGTGCACCCGGCGTCGGGCGCGCTGCGCCACAGCTCCCGGCCGTCCGTCAGCCGTACCGCTCGCCAGCCGTCGGTGCCCTGCAGCACGGCCTCGGTGCCCGCCACGGCGACGAGGTCCGAATCGGCGGAGTCCCCGTCCCGGGCGGGGGCGTTCACGGTGGCGGTCCAGCCCGGCTTGCCGTCGGCGAGGTCCAGCGACGTCACCGCCGCGCAGGGCTTGCCGTGCGGCGAGTGCCCGACCAGGCCGATGCCACCCGCTCCGATCCCCCGGCTCATGGTGCACAGCGAGTCCTCACCCGGCGGCGTCCACTGCCAGGCGACGGATCCGCTGCCACTGCGGTACGCCACCACCCGGTCGGGGCGGACCCGCACCACCAGGTTCCCGCTGGCCCAGCTGCCGACCGCGCGGACCGTGGACGGGCGGTCCGGCGGGGCCTTCCAGGAGTCGTTGAGGCCGTCCCCGGCGAAGCACAGGAAGATCCCCAGCCCCAGCACGGTGCCGACGGCCGCCGAGGGGAGCCCGTGCCTGGGGTGGATCAGCGCCCAGACGAAGCCGGCGCCGCAGGGCAGCAGCCCGAGGATGCTGATGGCGCCCATGAAGGCGAGGCTGGTGCCGCCGAACCCGTTGGCGGGCCCGAACACCACCGCGAGGCCCAGGCTCGCGAACATGGCCCCCAGGACCCCGCCGGAGACCACCATCCAGGTCTCCTTGCTCATGGCGAAGCTTCTGGCGAACCCGGCGAACCTGGCGCGCCACCTCATCCGTGCCCGGACGACACTGTCCTCGGGCCGCTCGGCCATGCCGGTCTCTCCCCTGCGAAGCGCCGCCCCCGCAGTAGGGCGACGATCATCGGATCGTCGCAGAGCAGGGCAAGATCCTAAACAAAGAGCAGGGAAAACCCCGCCCTACCCTGCGCATGGGAGGCCCTGACCGGCCGGATCGCTAGGAATCGCGGCCCCGCCCGCGCCTGCCGGCAGCCGCCGCCCACACCTGCCCGGCCAGCAGCTCCGGAGCCAGCGCACCGTCGACCACCAGGTCGCACCGCGCCCGCAGCGGTTCGACGTGGCGCTCGCTCGTGCGCGGCCCGCCGGTGTCCGACGTAGTTCCGCAGCAGCACCGCCAGCGGGAAGTCGCCCACGACGCACTTGCGCTCGATCTTGCGCGCCAGCCGCAGGTCCGCCGGCAGGTCGACGAAGACGTCGAGGCGGTCGCAGGGCCTGCCCGGGGCGACCGTACGGGCGAACAGTCCGTCCACGACCACCACCCAACCCGGGCTCCTCACCGGTCAGTTCGCGCAGCGCGGGCAGGGCGGCGTCCAGGTCGTCCACGTACACCCGGGCCAGCGTCGCCAGCACCTTCATCTTCCGGCCTCCGTCTCCGCACGGCGCGGCCCTCGGCGGCCACCGAGAACCCTGCCCCAGCCCCACCCCGAGGACTTCGACCTCGCCGCCGTCCTCCACGCCCTCGGCGACCCGGTCCGCCTCGAACTCGTCCGCCGCCTCGCCGAGGAGAGCGAGACCACCTGCGGCCCCGAGGGCCTCACCGTCCCGCGCTCGACCCTCTCCAACCACTGGCGGATCCTCCGCGAGGCCGGCGTCGTCGCCGTCCGCACCAGCGGCAAGACCCGCCTGGTCACCCTCCGCCGGAACGAACTCGACGGCCGCCGCCCCGGCCTGCTCGACGCCGTCCTGGACGAGCTGACCGGCCGCCGGAACGGGTGACCGACCTCCCTGCGCGCACGGCCCGCCGAAACGGGCCGGGGCCACCTCCACGCCTTCGGCCGCCTGCCGTACGAACCCCTCACCGGCCACCCCGGCAGCTGCGGCCCGGCCCTCCGGTCGAACGGGTCCACGGCGGGCGGCTCAAGGCCCCGGGCGGAAACGACGACCAGGGAGGAACTCGCCCAGCGCCAGCCGGAATTGGCGAAGTCACAGGTTGGGCCCGCCCCTTGTACCACCGTGCGCGCTCACCAGACCGGATGAGCATCGGCCCACGACCGAACGTGCACGCCGGGCGGCTCGTTCTGCTGTGCGTGATCCCCGTGCCCTCCACAGCTCCCGCACGCCCCGAGCACAGCGCCGGCCCGAGGGCGCCGTGGCGGTGATCGGCCGGGCGGCGGCAGCAGTGGTCTCCCTCGCGATCCTGCTGGTCCCGGCCGCCGTCGCCCCCGGTGAGCAGCGGGCGCCGAGGGTCGGGACGGGGTGGTGGGAGGTCTCCGCGAACGCCGCCACAGTCCGGATCGACCACTTCGGCGGCGACACCGTGATCGGGCTGGCGGGCTCCGGCGACCGGGTGGAGGTCGTGGACACCTGGACCTCGCCGCTCGGCGCCCGCTGGGCCAAGGTCCTGGTCAGCCGCACCCGGGTCACCGGGTGGGTCCTGTGGTCGCTCCTGACGCACCGTGACCCCTCGCCGGAACCGTAGAATCCGCCTGTCCACCCCAGGCACCACCGACCCCCAGGAAGGACCGGCGTGTTCCGAGCGCAGCGTCCGCGCACCGCACAACTCACCCCGGGGGAGGGCGACGGCCCGGTCTCCGGCGTCGCCCTGCTGCTGCCCGGCGGATTCATCCGGAGCCGGCGCGGACCACTGCGGATCGCCGAACTCGGCCTGCAGGGGCTCGCCAACGAGCTCACCGGACGCGGCCGCCCGCACGGCCTCGCGGTACACCTGCTGCGCTACCGCTACAGCGGCTGGAACGGCGCCGACGCGGACACCGCCGTCGACACCCGCTGGGCACTCGACGAACTCGAACGCCGCTACCCCGGCGCCCCGGTGGTGCTCATCGGCAACTCGCTCGGCGGGCGGGCCGCGTTCTGGTGCGCGGGGCACCCGAACGTCGCCGGGGTCGCCGGGATCGCCCCCTGGCTGCCCAGCGGCGACCGGGTCGAACACCTCGCCGGACGCCGGGTGCTGATCGTGCACGGCACGGCCGACCGCAGCGCGGCGAGCGCCGCCCAGTCCCTGGAGTACGCGCTGCGCGCCCGGCAGGTCACGCCCGAGCTCGCGCGGTACGAGGTGCCCGGCGGCAGCCACTACCTGGTCCGGCAGAGCGCCGACGTCAACGCGCTGACCACGGACTTCACGCTCGCCGTACTGGGTGCCGGGACGGCGCCGCCGGCGACGGGGGCGGTCTGCACCCGGCTCCCCGCCCGGGCGTAGCGGGGCAGGGGGCCGGTACGCCCGCCGGCTCGTGGACCTCACTCACGCGCGCCGCGCTGGCCCTGTCGATCGGCAGGGCCAGCGCGCGTACTCGATGATCGCCCTATGCCGATCGGCACATGTGCGGAGAGGGTGTCGGCGACCAGTCTTGGAGTCACCGGGGCGGCGGCCACCGGGGCCGTCGCAGAAGGGAGTCTCCACCGTGTTCCGCACCTCCTTCCGCATTCGGGCCGCCCGTCTTGCCGCGGCCGCTCTCACCGGGGTAGCCCTCACGTCGCTCACCGGCCCCGCACCGGCCTTGGCGAAGGACTTCCACACCACGTCCGGGGCGGCCAGGGTCACGGGCTCCGCCCGGGTCCTCTACGGCATCGTGCCCGACGACGAGATCTGGTTCACCATCGACGCCGAGGGCGCACCCCACACCCGCGTCGTGCCCGGTCTGCCCAACGGCCTTCCCACCGACGCCCGGGGCACGGTCCACTTCTCCCACCGGACGGCCTCCGGGGACTTCCGCGAGTCCGACGCCACGGTGGACTGCCTCGCGGGCCCGTCGCCACCCTGTCCGCCGTGATCACCAAGTCGAACGGCCTGCCGGTCGGTCAGCGAATAGGCCTGAGCGTCTACGACGGCAACGGCCACGGCAAGGACCGCCTGGGCTTCTCCTGGGGCGTGGGCAACATGGCGCTGGACGATGACGGCAACCCCTACCAGCCCGTTGTCGGCACCTGCATGGCGCTGGCCCCCTTCGCCCCCGTCACCCGCGGCGGCTACACCGTCCACTCCGTGGACAGCGTCACCACCTGACCCAGTCGAGGCGAACCCTGCTCCTCACGCATCAGCCCAACCCCGTCCGACGTTCCTCATGAGCCCGGGAACTGATTTGGCGTCACACATGTGTTCTCCGATGCGGAGCACTCCGTACCCGTGCGATCCACCGACCTCGGAGGCCACATGCCCATCGCCCAGCCCGCCGCCCTTGCCCTCGCCGGACTGCTCCTCGCGGCTGCGTCCACGCCCGCCCTGGCCGACAGCGGGCGGCCGACCAGCGGCCTCGACAAGGCCGCCCTGAGCGCCGCCATAGCCGCCCGGCCAGGCGATCCCGCCGCGGGCGTGGTCGCCCGGGTGACGGTCGACGGGCAGACCTGGCGCGGGTCCGACGCCGACCCGGTGAGCGGGCAGCCGGTCGCGCCGAACGCCTCCTTCCGGATCGGCAGCATCAACAAGACCTTCGTGGCCGCCGTGGTGCTGCAACTCGCCGCCGAGCAGCGGATCGACCTGGACGGCACCGTCCAGCAGTACCTTCCGGGCGTCCTGCCCGACGGCACCGGCGGCAGCCCGGTATACCAGCCGATCACCGTCCGCCAACTCCTCGACCACACCAGCGGACTGCCACCGGTCGTGGAGGGGCCGGGGACCGTCCCCAACGACGAACTGATCGCCCAGCGCTTCGCCGTCGAGACCTTCGACCAGGTCGTCCAGCGCACCCTGCGGCCCGCCGGTAGCAGCCCGGACTCCTGGCCCTCGCCCGTCTTCGCGCCCGGCACCCAACAGCAGTACAACAACTTCAACTACCGTCTCGCCGGCCTGCTCATCGAACGCGTCACCGGCCACTCGCTCAAGCAGGAGGTGGCGGCCCGCATCCTCGAACCGCTGCACCTGCGGCACACCGAACTGACCGGCGGCGCACCCCTGATGCCCGAACCCCACCTGGCCGGCTACTTCCCCGACGACTCCCGCACCCCGACCGACGTCTCCGAACAGGGCGGCAACCCCGAGTCGATGCTCTCCACCCCTGCCGACCTGGACCGCTTCCTGCGCGCCCTGCTCGACGGTGAACTCCTGCCGCCGCAGCAGCTGCACGACCTGCTCACCCTTCCGCGCGACGCCTCCGGGCAGCTGATCCCCTACCACGGCTCCGACGACTGCCAGTTGGGACCGGACAAGGACAAGGCCTGCTACAGCGCCGGACTGCTGGCCATCCCCTTGCAGGACGGCACGACGGTCTGGGGCAAGACCGGGCACGACCTCGGCTACTCCGACGGAATCTTCGCCACCGCGGACCTGCGCAAGCGCCTGGTCTACTCCGTCGGCAGCGGCGGCACCCCGGCCCCGGCCCTCCGCCTGGCCGCCACTACGTTCGGACCCTTCGCGCGCTGAGGCCGGTCGCCGAGACCGAGCCCCTGACCCCGCGCACTCAACGCCCGGCCGCCGGCCCCGCGCCGGCGATCGGGCACACCCCGGCCGCCCCGCCGCGAAATCGCATTGGCGGTCCGCCACCGCTCCTGCCTATCGTCTGGGCATGACCACCCGAACCTTCCGCATCATGGTGCGCGGCGCCTTCGACGCGCTCACCGACGAGCAGCGCGCCGAACTGCTCACCGCCGCACCCGAGCACGACGTACTGCACGCCGCCTTCACCCGCGAGGGCCACCTCAGCTACGACCTCAACGCCCGCGCCGCCTTCACCTTCCGCTTCCTCGACGAGGGCGAGGCGGAGGAGGACATCTTGGAGGCCACCGAACGGGCCGAGCAGACGGCGCAGGCCTGGCTGGCCGACCGCGGTTACGGCTACAAGAACCTCCGTTCCCAGGCCGAGGACCTCTCCCAGGCGCCGCTCGGCAAGCGACAGCGCCGCGCCGCCAACACCTCCCGCTGACCGGCACCCCCCATCCCGCCACCTCCTTGACGGCTCAGCCCATGCATATACTTGAGCAGTCAAGGAGGTGGCAATGACCAACCAGCCAGACACGTCGGCCCCGACGGTCCCGACGGCCCCGACGAGCCCCACATTCGACTCCCGCCCCGACCCGCTGGACACCGCCCTTCGCCTCGTCCGCGCCCAGACCGCCGTGGTCAAGCGCTTCGACGCGGGCCTCAGCCGTCTGCACGGTGTGAGCCTGTCGGACTTCACCCTGCTGCTGCACCTCGCCCAGGCCCCCGGCGGCAGGATGCGCCGGGTGGACCTCGCCGAGGCCCTCGGCCTCACCGCCTCCGGCGTCACCCGCGGCCTCGCGCCGCTGGAACGGATCGGACTGGTGACCCGCGAGGCCGCCGCCCGCGACGCCCGGGTCGCCTACGCGGCCCTCACCCCGACCGGCCGCGAACGACTCGCCGAGATGCTGCACACAGCCCGGCAGGTGGCCGCCGACCACTTCACTCCCGACCAGTGGAGCAGCGAGGACCTCACTCAGCTGGCCTCCCTGCTCACCCGCCTCGGCGGCACCGCCCCCGAACACCGCCACATCCCGAGGCCGTGACCTGGCACCACCCCACCCCGCGCCCGTCCCGCGCCACGTCCTAGGCTGAACCCGCACCACCGGAACCAGCCACACCGCCGGCGCCACTGGCACCACCGGCACCCAGCACTCACAGCTGCGCAGCGCCGCCGACCACCAGGGCCTGACCGGACACGTCCGCACGGCCGGGCAGGGCGAACGGCCCCACCACCTCTGGCGCAGCATCCAGGAGACCCCCCGATGACCGCCTCCGACAGCACCGGCCCCGACAGCAGCGCCCCCGACCTCACCGTCCCCGACCTCACCGTCGACGGCACCGGCCTGCTCTGCGTCCAACTCCTGCTCCGCCTGCGCGCACGGATCGCCCACCTCCCGGCCGGCGCGGTGGTCCACATCCACACCACCGACCCCGCCGCCCCGCTCGACCTGCCCGCCTGGTGCCACCTGACCGGCCACGAGTACCTCGGCCCGGTCCCGTCCCCGGCTCCGGATCGCGAGGTGTACGCCCTGCGCCTCACCTCGGCCCCCGTCCAGACCCGCCCCGGCCGCCCCTGGCACCCCGCCCCCACCGAAAGCACCACCGTCGGCACCCCCGTCAGCACCGACGAGAACACGAACTGACCCCGCCCCCACCGGAAATCCCCGCGCGCTCACCGCCTCCCCGGTGAAGACTGCCCCCATGGCCACCGCAACCCACGCCCCGGAAGGCCCCCGCGCCAACCACCTCCTCGGCCACCCGCCCGACGCCCGCCTCCTGCTCCTCAACTGCGACGACCTCGGCCTGGACGAGCCCGCCAACCTGGCCGTCACCGAGGCGATCAGGCAGGGCATCGCGGCCTCCTGCAGCCTGATGGCCCCCTGTCACGCCGCCCCGCACGCACTCCGACTCCTGCGCCGCCACCCGGAGATCCCCTTCGGCGTCCACCTCACCCTGGTCTGCGAGGCGCCGCACCTGCGCTGGGGCCCGCTCGCCGCCCGCGAGCGGGTCACGCGCCGCTCCCCGCACCTGCCGGATGTGCCACGATGAGGAGAAACCGTAACGGCCGGACTCCACAGGGAGGTTGACCACCATGGATCCGATCCTCAGTTGCCGCTGGCGCGATCAGGACGGCGCGTGGGAACTGACCGTCCGTCACAACGGTTCCGAATGGGAGCTGTTCGCCGCCGCACCGCTCTGGTCGGAGTCGCTGCCCTTCGCCGGCCCGGACGAGGTCCGCCGGCTGGCCCAGGCCCTGCTCGACCTGCCCGCCGATCCGGAGCCCTACGAGTTCGAGTGGGAGCTCTCCCGGACGGAGTTCGCGCGCACCGAGAAGGAGCGCACCCACTTCGCGACCTTCGCCGTCGGACTGGACCCCACCGACGACCACCGTCCGTACCTCGCCTACCAGTCCTACCACCACCTGGGCCAGGCCACCGGCCTCGGCCTGGAGGTGATCTGCGAGGACCCTCCGGTCGACCACCTCCGCGCCCAGGCCCACGCCTTCCTCACCAACTGCCCGGGCCCGCCGCCCCGGTGGCCGTAGGACAGGCCCAGGGCAGGCTCAGGGCCTGTCCTGGGCAGCCCCGGGACAGGCCCTGGCCCAGGACGGCCGACCACCCGGCCCCTCAGCCGACGGCCCGCACCGCCCAGTCCATCACCTCTGCCGAACCCTCCGGCGCGGGCCAGCCGTTGACCACCGCCAGCTGCACCAGATAGCGGTCGCGCCGGGGGTCCGCCATCGCCTCCAACCGCTGCGCCAACCGGGCGCGCACCGACCCGTCCACCTCGGCCGCACCCACCAGCCCGGCGTACCGCTCCAGCAGCACCTCGGCCACCCGCGCCCCCTGCGCCGACCCCGGCGCCACCCCGGCCGCAACCGCCGGACCGGCCACTTCCCGCACCAGCACGGCCAGGCCGGGGCGAGGAACGGATCCCGTACCGGCCGCCGCGGCCTCCCCCGCCTCGTCGGCCGCCAGCCCGCGCAGCAGCTCCCGGAATCCGACGTCCCCGGCCAGCAGCGCCAACTCCACCCAGGCCTCGACCTGTTCGCCCGACGGCTGCTCCGGCAGCTCCGGCGTCAGCGACCGGGCCAACCCTCCGGAACGAACCTCCCGGGAAGCATCCGAGCCGAACACCTCGGCCAGGAACTCCCCGACCAGGCGCCCCCGTTCGTCCTCCGTCA
Organism: Kitasatospora sp. NPDC017646; assembly: GCF_044329365.1. NCBI lineage: Bacteria > Bacillati > Actinomycetota > Actinomycetes > Kitasatosporales > Streptomycetaceae > Kitasatospora > Kitasatospora sp. NPDC017646. The sequence continues at coordinate 33,366 of NZ_JBIRJC010000010.1, forward strand.
ACCGGGCCAAGCGGTGCACGAGCGTCAACTCCTCTGCGGTGGCCCCGCGCGCGGCCACCGTCCGCAACACCGCCTGCCGCAGCCGCAGGACCCGGATCCGGACGTCGAGCGCCGCGGCGTGCGCCGCGGCGACCTCGGACAGCCCGTGCTCGCGCTCCAGCACCTGCCGGACCTCCGGCAGTCCGAGCCCGAGCTCGCGCAGGGTGCGCACCAGATCCAGGCGGGCGACGGCGTCCGCGTCGTACTGCCGGTGGCCGGCCGGGTTGCGGTCGGCAGGCGTCACGATCCCCTCGTCCGAGTAGAACCGGACGGTCTTCACCGTCAGCCCGGTCCGCCGGGCCAGCTCGCCGATGGTGAGGAGCGGACCGGTCGTGAGGAGCGCATCGCCGTTCATGCCCACCACCCTGCCGCCTCCCCCTACAGGAGGCGCAAGCCTGCCCTCGGGGCGCGGGCCGACCCCAGCAGGCCCCGATCGGCCCCAGTCACTCAGGCGGTGCGCCGCAGCAGCGCCAGGTACATCGCGTCCGTCCCGTGCAGGTGCGGCCACAGCTGGACGTCCGGTCCGTCCCCGAGCGCCGGCACGCCGGGCAGCAGGGGACGCGCGTCGATCCACTCCACCCGGCCGCCCTCACCGCGCAGCACGTCGTCGACGACCGCCCGGGTCTCGGCGAGGTGCGGCGAGCAGGTCGCGTAGCCGACCACGCCGCCGACCCGGGTGGCCTCGATCGCCGAGCGCAGCAGGTCCCGCTGGAGCGGGCCGAAGGCCGCCACATCGGCCGGCCGACGGCGCCAGCGCGCCTCCGGACGGCGCCGCAGCGCGCCCAGACCGGAGCACGGCACGTCGACCAGGACCCGGTCGAAGCCGCCGGAGCGCCAGGCCGGGCGGGTCCCGTCGGCCGCGATCACCGTGTACGGGCCGGGGTTGCCCTCCAGCGCCCGCGCCACGAGCCGCGCCCGGTGCGGCTGCTTCTCGCTCGCGACCAGCCCCGCGCCCCGCTCTGCGGCCAGCGCGCCGAGCAGCGCGGCCTTGCCGCCCGGTCCGGCGCAGCCGTCCAGCCAGAGCCGGTCCGGGCCCTCCAGCGGCGCCGCGGCCAGCGCCAGCGCGACGAGCTGGCTGCCCTCGTCCTGCACGCCCGCCCGGTTCTCCCGCACGGCGGTCAGCGCGCCCGGGTCACCGCCCTCGGCGAGCCGCAGCGCGAACGGGGACCAGCGCCCGGGCGTGGCCTCGGGCAGGGCGTCGGCCAGCTCGCCGACGGTGGCCCGGCCGGGGCGGGCGACCAGGGTGACCTCGGGCCGCTCGTTGTCGGCCCGCAGCAGCTCCTCCATCGCGGTGCGCCCGGACGCGTCCGGCTGCCAGCGGCCGAGCGAGTCCCAGAGCGCGGAGACCACCCAGCGCGGGTGGGAGTGCACGACCGCCAGGTGGTCCTCGGCGTCCTTGTCGTACGGCGGGGCGACCCGCTCGATCCAGCCGTCCAGGTCGTGGGCGCTGATCCGGCGCAGCACGGCGTTGACGAACTTGGCCTTGCCGTCGCCGAGCACCACCCGGGCCAGCTCGACGGTCGCCGAGACGGCCGCGTGGCTGGGGATGCGGGTGGTGAGCAGCTGGTGGGCGCCGAGCGAGAGCACGTCCAGCACCGGCGGGTCGACCTTGCTCAGCGGCCGGTCGATGCAGGCCGCGATGATCGCGTCGTAGGTGCCCTGCAAGCGCAGGGTGCCGTAGACGAGTTCGGTGGCGAGGGCGGCGTCGCGCCGGTCCATGCCCTTCTGCTCGGCCTCGCGCAGCAGGGACGGCAGGATCAGGTTGGCGTACGCGTCGCGCTCGTCGACGGCGCGCAGGGCCCGGAACGCGACGATCCGGGCCGGGTCCTTCTTCGGCCGGCGGTGCGGACGGGGAGCGCGCTTGGCCCCGGAGGTGCCGGGGTTGCCGGAGGTGCCGGGGGAACTGGGGGTGCTCACAAGTGCCTCAAAGTGCTGCGATGGTTATCGGAAGATCTCGAACGAACAGTAACGCCAAACCCGACGGTCAGCGCCCTCGGGCGGCGCCCAGGCCCCGGACAGGGCCCGAGCCCCGGCAGCGCCCAGGCCCCGCCGGGCGGCGCTCAGGCCCCGAAGCGCTCCCCCGTCTCCAGCCGCGCGCCGCGCGCCCAGTCGGCCGCCCGCATCTCCTTCTTCCCCTGCGGACGCACCTCGCCCAGCTCGATGTCGTGGCTCCCGGTGCCGACCCGCACGCTGTTCTTGCCGACCATCGCGACCTCGCCCGGCGCCAGTTCGGCGCTGTCCGGCAGCAGCTTGACCGGCCCGGTGACCTTCAGCCGCTCGCCCCGGAACTCCGTCCACGCGCCCGGCGCCGGAGCGCAGCCGCGCACCACCCGGTCGATCCGCAGCGCCGGGTGGTTCCACTCGATCCGCGCGTCCTCGACGTTGATCTTCGGTGCGAGGGTGACGCCTTCGGCCGGCTGCGGCACGGCGTGCAGCGAGCCGTCCTCGATGCCGTCCATGGTGGCCGCGAGCAGCCGGGCGCCCGAGAGCGAGAGCCGGGTGAGCAGTTCACCGCTGGTGTCGCTCGGGCGGATCTCCTCGGTGATCACGCCGTAGACCGGGCCGGAGTCCAGGCCCTGCTCGATCAGGAAGGTGGACGCGCCGGTCACCTCGTCGCCGGCCAGCACCGCGTGCTGGACCGGGGCCGCGCCGCGCCAGGCGGGCAGCAGCGAGAAGTGCAGGTTGACCCAGCCGTGCTCGGGGATCTCCAGGGTGCCGGGACGCAGCAACGCGCCGTAGGCGACCACCGGGCAGCAGTCGGGGGCGAGTTCGGTGAGCCGGGCGACGAAGTCCGGGTCGCTGGGCTTCGCGGGCTTGAGGACCTCGATCCCGGCCTCCTCGGCGCGCTGGGCGACGGGGCTGGCGACCAGCTTGCGCCCGCGCCCGGCGGGGGCGTCGGGGCGGGTGACCACCGCGACGACCTCGTGCCGGTCGGAGGCGATCAGCGCGTCCAGGGCGCGAACGGCGACCTCGGGGGTGCCGGCGAAGACGAGACGCATCAAGTGCCTTTCTGCGAACGAACCTGCGAACGAACCTGCACAACGAACCTGTACAACGAATCCGCACGACGGATCCGCGGACGAAGAGCCGTGGACGACGGACTCAGCGCGCCGCGCCGAAGGTGCTGTGCGGCGACACCTTCACGACCGGCGCCGGCCCGGCGCCCCAGTCGCGCTCCCGGATCGCCCTCAGCGCGGCCTTGCGCTGCTCCCGGTCGAGCCGGTCGATGAAGATGATGCCGTCCAGGTGGTCGGTCTCGTGCTGGATGCACCGGGCGAGCAGCTGGGTGCCCTCCAGCGTGACCGGATCCCCGTACATGTTGAAGCCCTTGGCGACCACGCCGTAGGCGCGCCTGGTGTCGTAGCGCAGTCCGGGCAACGAGAGACAGCCCTCCGGGCCCTCCTGCTCGTCCTCGCTGAGCGACAGGTCGGGGTTGATCAGGTGCCCGGTGACGCCGTCCACGTGGTATGTGAACACCCTCAGCGAGACGCCGAGTTGGGGCGCGGCGAGACCGGCGCCGGGGGCGTCGAGCATGGTGTCGGTGAGGTCGCTGACCAGGTTGCGCAGTTCCTTGTCGAAGGTGGTCACCGGCTGGGCGGTGGCCCGCAGGACGGGGTCTCCGAAGAGACGGATCGGCTGGATCGCCACGGGGTACGGGCTCCTGTCCGCGAGGGCACGGGCTTTCGGGCAACGACTGGTTCACCGCAAGTCTATGCAACGCGCCCGGGCGCTCCGACGGACCGTCCTCCCACGCCCGCACCGGCTGCTGACGACGCCCGCACCGGCTTCCGGCGACGCCCGCACCGGCTTCGGACAGCGCCCGCACCGGCTTCTGTCATATCCCGAGTCGCCGAGCGGCGTTACCCCGGCCCCCGATTCGGCGTTGGTCAAGAGAGATTGACCAGGGCCGGGCGCACGGGACACCGCGCCCCGGCCGAGCTGAACCGTACGGAAGGTGGCGCGTAGGCCATGGCCGAGCAGATCAACCACGACGCCCGGGCGCGGGCGAGCCTGCACCTGCTGGTGCGGGACATCGAGCGGGTGAGGCGCCAGGTCGATGCGCTGCGGACGCTCACCGCCCAGCTGGGCAACGTCTACCGACCGCGCCGCCCGAGCACCTCGGCCGGCTTCGTGGTGTACGGACGAGCGCCCGCGCCGACCGTGCGCCTGGCGCAGGAGCTGCGGGAGAGCGTGGAGACCCTGGTGGCGGCGGCGGTCGAGTTCGACCGGGCGCTGGGCTTCTCCTGGGACTCGGTGGGTTCCGCCCTCGGCGTCACCAAGCAGGCCGTGCACCGCCGCTACGGCATGCGCCGCCCGACCAGCGAACTCCTCGCCGCCAGCGGCGCCGTCCCGGGCCCCAGCCGCCCGGACCGCTCCGAGGAACTCCCCGCCCCCACCGAACGCAGCGGCCTGGCCACCACCGTCCCCGCGGCCCGCCAGGGTGGCCTGGACCGCACCGCCCTGGAGCGCAACGCGCTCGAACGCACCCCGGTCGACCGCCCCGGCATCGACCGCCCCGGCATCGAGCGCAGCAGCATCGACCGCCCCGGCATCGAGCGCAGCAGCATCGACCGCACCGCCCTCGACCGCGGCGCCGCCGACCGCCCCCAGCCCGACCGCACCGGCATCCCCCTCCGCGGCTGACCACCCCCGCCACAACCGGGCCGTCCCGGGGCGGGGTGGCCCACTCACCCCGCCCCCGCCGGCCTCAGCCGGTGCCCGCCACCCTCTGCCGATGCCGCCACCTCAGCCGGTGCCCGCCACCCTCTGCCGATGCCGCCACCTCAGCCGATGTCCGTCGGATCCACCCGCACCCGCACCGCCTCCGCCGTCCGCAACGCGATCCGCGCGATCTGCGCCGCCTTGAGCGCCGCCGCCAGCGCCGCCCCCTGCCCGGGCGCCACCCGCAGCAGCGCCCGCTCCTGCTCCTCGCCCCGCAGCGCGGGCACCGGCACCGGCCCGAGCACGTCCGCACCCTCCGGCAGCCGGATCAGGTTCAGCAGGTCGGCGACGGCCGCCGGACTGCCGCTCACCGAGGCCATCCGCGACACCGGCGGGAAGTGCAGCTGCGCCCGCTCGTCCCGTTCCAGCCCGGCGTGCCCCAGCGGGTCCCAGCGCACCAACGCCTGAACCGGCCGGGCCGACGGCTCGGCCACCACGACCACCGTCCCGCCCTCCCCGGACGGCCGGGACAGCGCGGCGGCCGCCAGCCAGAGCCGCAGCGTCTCCTCCCCGGCCCGCAGGTCGGGCCGGCTCAACAGCGCCCAGCCGTCCAGCAGCAGCACGGCCCCGTACCCGGAGCCGCCCTCGACCACCGGTTCCGCGCCCGGGGTGGAGATCACCAGCGAGGGTTCGTCCGGCACGGTGTCCAGCACGGCGTCCCGTCCCGAAGTCCGCACCGGGATCCGCGGGAAGGCCTTGCCGAGTTCCTCAGCCGTGCGCCGGGCGCCGACCACCTGCGCCCGCAGCCGGAAGGAGCCGCACTCGGGGCAGTGCCAGTCGTTCTCCGCCTCCCCGCACCAGCCGCACCGCAGCGGAGCGTCCGCCGAGGGCGCCTCCAGCGGCCCTTCGCAGCGCCGGCAGCGGGCGGGGGTGCGGCAGCGCCCGCAGGCCAGCCGGGGCACGTAGCCGCGCCGCGGGACCTGGATGAGCACCGGGTGCCCGGCCGCCAGCGACTCCCGGGCGGCCTCCCAGGCCACCGAGGGCAGCCGGGCGGCCTGGGCGGCGGCGTCCCGGTGCTGGTCCTGGTCGGTGACGGTGCGCACCCTGGGGGCGACCTGCCGGACCGTCTCCCGGTCGGCGACCAGCGCCCGCGCCCAGCCGGTGCTGACCAGCTGCGCGCCCTCCACGGTCACCGCGTGCCCGCCGAGCAGCACCGCCGCGCCCTCCTCGGCGGCCCGCAGCAGCGCGACCTCGCGCACGTGCGGGTGCGGGGCGCGCGGGTCGCTGTGGCTGCCGTCGCCGTCGGACCAGACCACGACCAGCCCGAGGTCGCGCACCGGCGCGAACATGGTGGCCCTGGTCCCGATCGCGGCGTGCACCGAGCCGCGGCTGACCGCGAGCCAGCGCCGGTAGCGCTCGCGCGGGCCGAGGTCCGCCTCCAGCGCCACGTGCATCCCGGGCCCGAGCAGTTCCGTCAGCGCCTGGTCCACCCGGGCCACCGACCGCCGGTCGGGCAGCACGACCAGCGCGCCGCGCCCGCCCGCGAGCGTCGCCGCGACGGCCCGGGCGATCTCGTACGGCCAGCCGGGCCCGGGCAGCGCCGCCCACACCGCGCGCGGCGAGCCGCCATCGGCCAGCGCGGCGAGGAAGTCCGGTCCGGCCGGGTAGCGCTGCCACCCGCCGGGCGTCGGGAGCTGGGGGCGCGGCAGCGGCGGCGGCGAGGGCTCGGCCTCGGCCTTGGCGTGCCGGGGCGGAACGGCCAGTTGCAGCACGTCGGCCAGCGTCCCGGCGTACCGGTCGGCGACGGTGCGGCACAGCCGCAGCAGTTGCGGGGAGAGCACCGGCTCGGGCGAGAGCACCTGGGCGAGCGGGGCGAGCGGGCCCGCGAAGTCGCTCTTCTCCAGCCGGGCGACGATGAACCCGTCGTGCAGTTCCCCGCCCTCGCGCTGGCCCTTGACCACCCGCGCCCCGAACCGCACCCGTACCCGGGCCCCGGGCCGGGCCTCCTCGGCCATGGCGGCCGGCACCTCGTAGTCGAAGAGCTTGTCGATGGTGAGCACGCCCTTGTCCACCACGACCCGGGCCACCGGCAGGTGCTCGGCCCGCTTGGCCCCGCGCCACGTCCGCGGCTTCGCCCGCTTGACCGTCTCCCGGATGAACGCCAGCTGCTCCGGCTCGGCGGCCCCGTTCTCCCCTGTGCTGCTCATCGCTCCCCAGTAGTACCAGGTCACACCGACACGGCGCACAAAGCGGAGCGGCGCCCGCCCCTGGAAACAGGGGCGGGCGCCGCTCCGGCAGCTTCGGACGTCAGTCCTGGACGGCAGCCTTCAGCTGGTCCACCCGGTCGGTACGCTCCCAGGTGAAGTCCGGCAGCTCACGGCCGAAGTGGCCGTAGGCGGCGGTCTGGGAGTAGATCGGACGCAGCAGGTCCAGGTCGCGGATGATCGCGGCCGGACGCAGGTCGAAGACCTCGGAGACGGCCTTCTGGATGGCGAGGACCGGCACGGTCTCGGTGCCGAAGGTCTCCACGAACAGGCCGACCGGCTCGGCCTTGCCGATCGCGTACGCGACCTGCACCTCGGCGCGGTTGGCGAGGCCGGCGGCGACGATGTTCTTCGCCACCCAGCGCATCGCGTACGCGGCCGAGCGGTCCACCTTGGACGGGTCCTTGCCCGAGAAGGCGCCGCCACCGTGGCGGGCCATGCCGCCGTAGGTGTCGATGATGATCTTGCGACCGGTGAGGCCGGCGTCGCCCATCGGGCCGCCGATCTCGAAGCGGCCGGTCGGGTTGACCAGCAGGCGGTAGCCCTCGGTGGTCAGCTTGATGCCCTGCTCGGCCAGCGCCTTCAGCTCCGGCTCCACGACGAACTCGCGGATGTCCGGGGTGAGCAGCGACTCCAGGTCGATGTCGCTGGCGTGCTGGGTGGAGACGACCACGGTGTCGAGGCGGACGGCCTTGTCGCCGTCGTACTCGATGGTGACCTGGGTCTTGCCGTCGGGGCGCAGGTACGGGATGGTCCCGTTCTTGCGGACCTCCGTGAGGCGGCGGGAGAGGCGGTGCGCCAGGGTGATCGGCAGCGGCATCAGCTCGGGCGTCTCGTCGGACGCGTAGCCGAACATCAGGCCCTGGTCGCCGGCACCCTGCTTGTCCAGATCGTCTGCGTCGTCCCCTTGGGCGGACCCCTCGACCCGGGCCTCGTACGCCGTGTCGACGCCCTGCGCGATGTCGGGCGACTGGGCACCGATGGACACCGACACGCCACAGGAGGCGCCGTCGAAGCCCTTCTTGGAGCTGTCGTAACCGATCTCCAGGATCTTGTCCCGGACGAGCTGCGCGATCGGCGCGTACGCCTTGGTGGTCACCTCGCCGGCCACGTGCACCTGGCCGGTCGTGATGAGCGTCTCCACGGCGACCCGGGAGGTCGGGTCCTCCCGCAGGAGAGCGTCAAGGATGGTGTCGCTGATCTGGTCAGCGATCTTGTCGGGGTGTCCCTCGGTCACGGACTCCGAGGTGAACAGGCGGCGAGACACAGCGCTCCCTGGGGTTGCAGCGGCTGCTGACTGAAGGCCCCCGGGGAACCGGGGACATCCGGAAAGACTTGATTCCTGGAGTCTAACCGGCTGGTTCCGTCGAACGTCACCCGCTTCGGGAAATCAAGAGCGTTCTCGACCGGAACCCGATCAGTTCCGCCCCGGTTCCAACCGCTTTGCGACCAGATTCCAGACGACGTCCGCGAGCGCCTCCTTCGGGCCCACCGGTACGGGGGTCTCGCTGCCGTCCGAGCCAAGCACCACGGCCTCGTTGACGTCCTGCCCGAAGGCCTTGCCGTTGCCCACCTCGTTGACCACCAGCAGGTCGCAGCCCTTGCGGGCGAGCTTGGCGCGGCCGTTGGCGAGCACGTCGTCGGTCTCCGCCGCGAAGCCCACCACGAGTTGACCCGAACGGGGGCGGTGCGCGGACAGCTCGGCCAGCACGTCGGGGTTGCGGACCAGCGCGACCGGCGCCGGCTCGACCCCTTCCACCTTCTTGATCTTGCCGGTGGCGTACTCGGCGGGCCGGAAGTCCGCCACGGCCGCGGCCATCACCACGGCGTCCGCGTCCTCGGCCGCCTTCAGCACCGCCTCGCGCAGCTCCAGCGCGGTCGAGACGTGCACCACGTCCACCCCGGCCGGGTCGGGCAGCTCGGCGTTGGCCGAGACCAGGGTCACCCGGGCCCCACGCGCCGCGGCGGTCACGGCGAGCGCGTAGCCCTGCTTGCCGGAGGAGCGGTTGCCGAGGAAGCGCACCGGGTCCAGCGGCTCCCGGGTGCCGCCGGCCGAGACCACCACGTGCCGGCCGGCCAGGTCGGTCGGCACCGGCCCGCCGCGGCGCAGCACGGCCCGGCAGGCGTCGAAGATCGCGGCGGGCTCGGGCAGCCGCCCCTTGCCGGTGTCCTTGCCGGTGAGCCGCCCCACGGCCGGCTCCAGCACGATCACGCCCCGGCGGCGCAGCGTGGCGACGTTCTCCCGGGTGGCCGGGTGCTCCCACATCTCGGTGTGCATCGCGGGCGCCAGGACGACCGGGCAACCGGCGGTGAGCAGGGTGTTGGTCAGCAGGTCGTCGGCGAGCCCGTGGGCGGCCTTGGCCATCAGGTCGGCGGTGGCGGGGGCGACCACCACCAGGTCGGCCTGCCGCCCGATCCGCACGTGCGGCACCTCGTGCACGTCCTCCCAGGTCTCGGTGGCGGCCGGACGGCCGGACAGCGCGGCCCAGGTGGCCTCCCCGACGAAGTGCAGCGCCGCGGCGGTCGGCACCACGGTGACCTGGTGGCCGGACTCGGTGAACCGGCGCAGCAGCTCGCACGCCTTGTAGGCGGCGATCCCGCCGCTGACACCGAGGACCACGCGGGGGGCGTCCACGCTCGCGCTCATGTACCGGCCTCTCTCCGCATCGGAAACCTGATCAGCGTCGAAACCTGATCATCATCGGGAACCCGCTCACCCTACGGCTCCTCGGCCGCCACCCGCACGGTGCCCCGCGTCACAGCGAACACCGGAGGGCCCGGAGGCCCCGGCACGGAACACCGGAGGGCCCGGCGGACAGGATTCCGCCGGGCCCTCCGGTGAAGGTACGGGACTGCCTCAGGCAGCCTCGACCGCCTCGGCGGTCAGCATGCCCGCGTTGATCTCGCGCAGCGCGATCGACAGCGGCTTCTCGTGCACGTGGGTGTCGACCAGCGGGCCGACGTACTCCAGCAGGCCCTCGCCGAGCTGGGAGTAGTACGCGTTGATCTGGCGCGCGCGCTTGGCGGCGTAGATCACGAGGCTGTACTTCGAGTCGGTGGCCTCAAGCAGCTCGTCGATCGGCGGGTTGATGATGCCCTCGGGCGCGGTCATGGAAGAGGACACGCGAAAACCTTCCGAAAGGGTGGAAAAGACTGACAGGTCAGGCTACACCGAGCAAGGCTAGCAGTTCGGCCGCTACCTGCTCGACGGAGGTGTTGACAAGGGTCGTGTCGAACTCGGGCTCGGCCGCGAGCTCGACCTTGGCCGCCTCCAGCCGCCGTTCGATCACGTCCTGCGGCTCGGTGCCCCGACCGGTCAGCCGACGGACCAGTTCGTCCCAGCTCGGCGGGGCCAGGAAGACCAGCTGGGCCTCCGGCATCGACTCGCGCACCTGACGGGCACCCTGCAGATCGATCTCCAGCAGGACGGGCTCGCCGCGCTCCAGCTTCTCCAGCACGGCCGCGCGCGGGGTCCCGTAGCGGTTCCCGGCGAACTCGGCCCACTCCAGCAGCTCGCCGTTGGCGACCAGCTTGTCGAACTCGTCGTTGTCGACGAAGTGGTACTGGACCCCGTTCTTCTCGCCGGGCCTCGGGTGCCGGGTGGTGGCCGACACCGAGAGCCAGACCTCGGGGTACATCTTCCTCATATGAGCGACGACCGTGCTCTTGCCGACCCCCGAAGGGCCGGAGAGCACGGTCAGCCGCGGACGCTCACTCATGCACCGATTATCCCGGATCGCGGACGATCCCGGGACCACGGGGGCACGGTCAGGCGGCGCCACCGCCGAACTCCCGCTCCAGGGAGGCGATCTGGTTCGTGCCGAGACCGCGGACACGGCGGCTCTCGCTGATGCCGAGGCGCTCCATGATCTGCTTGGCACGGACCTTGCCGACGCCCGGAAGGGACTCCAGCAGGGCCGACACCTTCATCTTGCCGATGACGTCGTTGTCGTTCTTGCCGGCCTTGATCACCTCGTGCAGGGAGGCGCCGGAGTGCTTGAGCCGGTTCTTGACCTCGGCGCGCTCCCGGCGAGCCTCGGCGGCCTTGGCGAGCGCGGCGGTGCGCTGTTCAGGGGTAAGGGGCGGAAGAGCCACGCCGTTCACCTCAGGGTGTGGAAGGAAGGGATTGAGCTATGACTGGTTCGGTACTCAGGACACCGTCCGCAGGGGAAGCCCAATGGGGAACCACAGGGCCCTGACCTGCGGGAGCTACGGGTTTCGCGGCTCGCCGATGACCTATCGCCGGACACTACCCGCATTGCGGCGCCACGTCAGGAAAAGAACACGAAAAGTCCTGGTCAGCCAAGGCCGACCAGGACTTTCCCGGGCAAAATGACCGCGATTGCGAGACTTTGGCGAGGTCGATGTGACGGCGCTCACGTCAACTCCGGCGCCGCGCCGCCGTCCTGCGGACACTGCGCACGGTCACCGTTCGACTACCGGCCGGACGCCTTCCGTTACTTGACGGCGTCCGCGAACTCCCCGACGAAGCGCTCCGCGGCCTCCCTCAGCGCCGGCACCGACGGGCCGTGCTTGAGCACGTCCCGGCTGACGCTCGGCACCACGTTGGTCACCGAGGCGCCGAACACCCGCGGCAGGTCCGCCATGGTCGCCCCCTGGGCGCCGATCCCGGGAGCCAGCAGCGGGCCGTTGATGGCCAGGTCCACGCCCGCGTCGGCCAGCGTCGCGCCGACCACCGCGCCGAAGGAGCCCAGCGGAGCCGCGTCCGCGTTCTCCGCCGCCAACTGCCGCAGCATCGAAGCCGCGACCGGCTCGCCGTCCGCCCCGACGGCGCGCTGCACCTCGGCGCCCTCCGGGTTGGAGGTGAGCGCCAGCGCGAACACCCCGCAGCCCTGCTCCCGGGCCAGGTCCAGGGCCGGGCGCAGCGAGCCGAAGCCCAGGTACGGGCTGACCGTGACGGCGTCCGAGAACAGCGGGCTGGTGGGCGCGAGGAAGGCCTCCGCGTAGGCGGCCATGGTGGAGCCGATGTCGCCGCGCTTGGCGTCCATCAGGACCAGCGCGCCGGCCGCCCGGGCCTCCTCGACGCTCTTCTCCAGCACGGCGACGCCCTTGCTGCCGAAGCGCTCGAAGAAGGCGGCCTGCGGCTTGAGCACGGCGACCCGGTCGGCCAGGGCCTCCACCACGGTGCGGCTGAAGGTCTCCAGCCCGGCGAGGTCGTCGCCGAGCCCCCAGGCGGAGAGCAGGGAGGCGTGCGGGTCGATGCCGACGCAGAGCTGGCCGCGGGTGTCGAGGGCCTGGCGCAGCCGGGCGCCGAACGGGGCGAGGGTCATGTCGTCCTTTCCGAGGAATCGTGCGGGCGTTCCGTGGGTCATGCGGGCGTTCCGGAGGCCGGCCGGGCGGTGCGAGCGGTTCAGGAGCTGCGGGCGGCGCTGCCGACGGCCGCCGCGAGGTCGCGGAAGCCCGCGGCGCGGACCCGGGCGGACAGGCCCCGGTGGATCCGACGGCACCAGAACGGGCCCTCGTAGATGAAGGCGCTGTAGCCCTGCACGAGGTCGGCGCCGTGGATGATCCGCTGCCAGGCGTCCTCGGCGGTCTCCACGCCGCCGACCGACACCAGCGTCAGCCGGCCCCCGGTACGGGCGCGCAGGCGCTGCAACACCTCCAGGGCGCGGGCCTTGAGCGGCGCGCCGGACAGGCCGCCCATCCCGATCTCCTCGACCCGCTTCGCGTCGGCCCGCAGGCCCTCGCGGCCGATCGTGGTGTTGGTGGCGATGATGCCGTCCAGGCCCAGCTCCAGGGCGAGGTCGGCGACCGCGTCGACGTCCTCGTCGGCCAGGTCGGGGGCGATCTTGACCAGCAGCGGCACCCGGTGCGCGGTGGTGCGGTCGGCGGCCTCGCGCACCGCGGCGAGCAGCGGGCGCAGGTGGTCGACGGCCTGGAGGTTGCGCAGCCCGGGAGTGTTCGGCGAGCTGACGTTGACCACCAGGTAGTCGGCGTACTTGGCCAGCCGCTCGGTCGACTTGACGTAGTCGGCGACGGCGTCGGCCTCCTCGACCACCTTGGTCTTGCCGATGTTGACGCCGATCACCGGCGTGGAGCTGGTGTGCGGGCGGGCGGCCAACCGGGCGGCGACCCGGGCCGAGCCCTGGTTGTTGAAGCCCATCCGGTTGATCAGCGCGCGGTCCTCGACCAGGCGGAACAGCCGGGGCGCCGGGTTGCCGGGCTGGGGCTCGCCGGTGACGGTGCCGATCTCGACGTAGTCGAAGCCGAGCATCGCCAGGCCGTCGATGCCGACGCCGTTCTTGTCGAAGCCGGCCGCGAGGCCGAACGGGCCGGGCAGGTCCAGGCCGAGGGCCCGGGTCCGCAGCGCCCGGTCGCGCGGGGCGAGGACCAGCCGCACCAGGGTGCGCAGGCCGGGGACGGAGGAGGCGAGCCGGATCCAGAAGAAGGCGAGGTGGTGGGCCTTCTCGGGGTCCATCTTCTTGAAGACGAGGTCGAACAGGAACTTGTACAAGGGGGGTCAACTTCCGCAGCGAGAACCGGACTCGGGCATACGAGTGGGGGGCACCAATGCGACTCCGGTGCCCCCCACTGCGGTGGTGCTACTTGCGGCCGGCGTTGATCAGCTCCGCGTGCTCCTGGAGCGACATCACTCCGACCTCGTCGCGCAGCAGCGCGTCCATGCCCTGGACCGCCGCGCCCATCGCCTGGACGGTGGTCAGACACGGCACGCCGCGGGAGACGGCCGCGGTGCGGATCTCGTAGCCGTCGAGGCGGCCGCCGGTGCCGTACGGCGTGTTGATGATCAGGTCGACCTCGCCGTCGTGGATCAGCTGGACGATGGTCTTCTCGCCGTTCGGGCCCTCGCCCTCGCTGTGCTTGCGCACCAGCGTGGACGGGATGCCGCCGCGGTGCAGCACCTCGGCGGTGCCGGCGGTGGCGAGCACCTCGAAGCCGAGGCCGACCAGCGCCCGGGCCGGGAAGACCAGGTTGCGCTTGTCCCGGTTGGCGACCGAGACGAAGACCTTGCCCCTGGTCGGCAGCGCGCCGTACGCACCGGCCTGCGCCTTGGCGTACGCCGTGCCGAAGACCTTGTCGATGCCCATGACCTCACCGGTCGAGCGCATCTCCGGGCCGAGCACGGTGTCCACGCCGCGGCCGTGGATGTCGCGGAAGCGGCTCCACGGCATCACGGCCTCCTTGACCGCGATCGGGGCGTCGGCCGGCAGCGTACCGCCGTCGCCCTCGGCCGGGAGCAGGCCCTCGGCGCGCAGCTCGGCGATGGTGGCGCCGAGCGAGATCCGGGCGGCGGCCTTGGCCAGCGGCACGGCCGTCGCCTTGGAGGTGAACGGGACGGTGCGGGAGGCGCGCGGGTTGGCCTCCAACACGTAGAGGATGTCCCCGGCCAGCGCGAACTGGATGTTGATCAGACCGCGGACCCCGACACCGCGCGCGATGGCCTCGGTGGAGGTGCGCAGGCGCTTGATGTCGTAGCCGCCGAGGGTGATCGGGGGCAGCGCGCAGGCGGAGTCGCCGGAGTGGATGCCGGCCTCCTCGATGTGCTCCATGACGCCGCCGAGGTAGAGCTCGCTGCCGTCGTAGAGCGCGTCGACGTCGATCTCCACCGCGTCGTCGAGGAAGCGGTCGATCAGCACCGGGTGCTCGGAGATCAGACCGGCGTGCCGCTCCAGGTAGGAGGCGAGCGAGACCTCGTCGTAGACGATCTCCATGCCGCGGCCGCCGAGCACGTAGGACGGGCGGGCGAGGACCGGGTAGCCGATCTCGTCGGCGATCGCCTTGGCCTCCTCGAAGGAGAAGGCGGTGCCGTGCTTGGGGGCGGGCAGGCCGGCGTCGCGCAGCACGCGGCCGAAGGCGCCGCGCTCCTCGGCGAGGTCGATCGCCTCGGGCTGGGTGCCGACGATCGGCACGCCGTTGTCCTTGAGCGCCTGGGCCAGGCCCAGCGGGGTCTGGCCGCCGAGCTGGACGATCACGCCGGCCAGCGGACCGGCCTGCTGCTCGGCGTGGACGATCTCCAGGACGTCCTCCAGGGTGAGCGGCTCGAAGTAGAGCCGGTCGGAGGTGTCGTAGTCGGTGGAGACGGTCTCCGGGTTGCAGTTGACCATGACGGTCTCGTACCCGGCGTCGGCCAGCGCGAAGGAGGCGTGCACGCAGGAGTAGTCGAACTCGATGCCCTGGCCGATGCGGTTCGGACCCGAGCCGAGGATGATCACGGCCGGCTTGGTGCGCGGGGCGACCTCGCTCTCCTCGTCGTACGAGGAGTAGAAGTACGGGGTCTTGGCGGCGAACTCGGCGGCGCAGGTGTCCACGGTCTTGTACACCGGGCGGACGCCGAGCGCGTGGCGCACCTCGCGGACGACGTCCGGCTTCAGGCCGCGGATCTCGCCGATCTGCTGGTCGGAGAAGCCGTGCCGCTTGGCGTGGCGCAGCAGCTCGGGGGTGAGCTCGGCGGCCTCGGCCAGCTCGCCGGCGATCTCGTCCAGCAGGAAGAGCTGGTCGACGAACCACGGGTCGATCTTGGTGGCCTCGAACACCTCCTCCGGCGTGGCGCCGGCCCGGATGGCGTCCATCACGGTGTTGATCCGGCCGTCGGTCGGCACGACCGCCTTGGCCAGCAGCTCGGCCTTGTCACCCAGCGGGCTGGTCCAGCAGAACTGGGAGCCCTTCTTCTCCAGCGAGCGCAGCGCCTTCTGCAGCGCCTCGGGGAAGTTGCGGCCGAGCGCCATGGCCTCGCCGACGGACTTCATGGTGGTGGTCAGCGTCGCGTCGGCGCTCGGGAACTTCTCGAACGCGAACCGGGGCACCTTGACCACGACGTAGTCGAGGGTCGGCTCGAAGGAGGCCGGGGTCTCCTCGGTGATGTCGTTGGGGATCTCGTCCAGGGTGTAGCCGACGGCCAGCTTGGCGGCGATCTTGGCGATCGGGAAGCCGGTGGCCTTGGAGGCGAGCGCCGAGGAGCGGGAGACGCGCGGGTTCATCTCGATGACGATGACCCGGCCGTCCTCGGGGTTGACGGCGAACTGGATGTTGCAGCCGCCGGTGTCGACGCCGACCTCGCGGATGACGGCGATGCCGATGTCGCGCAGGATCTGGTACTCGCGGTCGGTGAGCGTCATCGCCGGGGCGACGGTGATCGAGTCACCGGTGTGCACGCCCATCGGGTCGAAGTTCTCGATGGAGCAGACGACCACGACGTTGTCGTTCTTGTCGCGCATCAGCTCCAGCTCGTACTCCTTCCAGCCGAGGATGGACTCCTCCAGGAGCACCTCGGTGGTCGGCGAGAGGGCCAGGCCCTGCCCCGCGATGCGGCGCAGGTCCTCCTCGTTGTGGGCGAAGCCGGAGCCGGCGCCGCCCATGGTGAAGGAGGGGCGCACCACGACCGGGTAGCCGCCGAGGGTGTCGACGCCGGCCAGCACCTCGTCCATGGTGTGGCAGATGACCGAGCGGGCGGACTCGCCGTACCCGATCTTGGACTTGACGGCCTCGACGACGCCCTTGAACAGGTCGCGGTCCTCGCCCTTGTTGATCGCCACCACGTCGGCGCCGATCAGCTCGACGCCGTACTTCTCCAGCGTGCCCGCCTCATGCAGCGAGATCGCGGTGTTGAGCGCGGTCTGGCCGCCCAGGGTCGGCAGCAGCGCGTCGGGGCGCTCCTTGGCGATGATCCTCTCGACGAACTCGGGGGTGATCGGCTCGACGTAGGTGGCGTCGGCGATCTCCGGGTCGGTCATGATCGTGGCCGGGTTGGAGTTGACCAGCACGACCCGCAGGCCCTCGGCCTTGAGGACGCGGCAGGCCTGGGTGCCGGAGTAGTCGAACTCGGCGGCCTGGCCGATGACGATCGGGCCGGACCCGATCACCAGGACGGACTTGATGTCAGTGCGCTTAGGCACGCTGGCCCTCCATGAGCTTCACGAAGCGGTCGAACAGGTAGGCGGCGTCGTGCGGGCCGGCGGCCGCTTCGGGGTGGTACTGCACGCTGAAGGCGGGCACGTCGAGCGCCTGGAGGCCCTCGACCACGTCGTCGTTGAGGCAGACGTGGGAGACCTGGACCCGCCCGTAGGGGGTGTCGCTCACCTGGTCCAGCGGTGCGTTCACGGCGAAGCCGTGGTTGTGGGCGGTCACCTCGACCTTGCCGGTGGTGCGGTCCTGCACCGGCTGGTTGATGCCGCGGTGGCCGTACTTGAGCTTGTAGGTGCCGAAGCCGAGGGCGCGGCCGAGGATCTGGTTGCCGAAGCAGATCCCGAAGAACGGGGTCCCCCGCTCCAGCACGCCCTGCGCGACGGCGACCTGGTGGTCGGCGGTGGCCGGGTCGCCCGGGCCGTTGGAGAAGAAGACGCCGTCGGGGTTGACCGCGTAGACGTCCTCCAGGGTGGAGTCGGCCGGCAGCACGTGCACCTCGATGCCGCGCTCGGCCATCCGCTGCGGGGTCATCGCCTTGATGCCGAGGTCCAGCGCGGCGACGGTGAACTTCTTCTCACCGACGGCGGGAACGACGTACGGCTCGGTGGTGGCCACCTCGGCGCACAGGTCGGCGCCCTTCATCTCGGCCGACCCCTGCACCCGGGCGAGCAGGGCGGCCGGGTCGGCCAGCGCCTCACCGGAGAAGATGCCGCAGCGCATCGCGCCGCGCTCGCGCAGGTGGCGGGTCAGCGCGCGGGTGTCGATGCCGCTGATGCCGACGACGCCCTGGCGGGCCAGCTCCTCGTCCAGCGAGCGGCGGGAGCGCCAGTTGGACGCCACCCGGGAGGGGTCTCGCACGACGTAGCCGGCGACCCAGATCTGCTTGGACTCGTCGTCCTCGTCGTTCCAGCCGGTGTTGCCGATCTGCGGGGCGGTCATCACGACCACCTGGCGGTGGTACGACGGGTCGGTCAGGGTCTCCTGGTAGCCGGACATGCCGGTGTTGAAGACCGCCTCGCCGAAGGTCTCGCCGGTCGCGCCGTAGGCCTGGCCGCCGAAGGTCCGGCCGTCCTCCAGGACGAGCACGGCGGGGATGCGCTCCCGCCGTTGGCGCTGCGTGGTGGGGGCAGGTGCGGTCATTGCGCGGCCTCTTCCGTCTTCTTCGTCTTCGTACGTGTTGCGAGCCGGGCGATCGCCTCGACCCAGGCGGTGTGCTCATCGGGGTGGTCGGCCCGGAAGCCGGAGTCCAGCTCGGTGCCCTCGTGCGTCCAGGTGACGACGAGCAGCCCTGAGGGGACGACCTTGCCGGCGATTCCGGAGTCCGTGCGGGCACCGGTCAGGTGCTCGGCCGGGATCCAGAAGTCGACGTCGCCGGGGCGCTGCACCAGCAGACCGTCCTCGCCGAGGGTGAGGTCGGCCCGGCTGCGGGTGCCCAGGCCGTGCGCGACGACCCGGTCGAGCCAGTTCCCGGCGGTGGTGGTTCCGTGGTAGCGCCCGCTGGTCTCCAGGATGGTCCGGCCGGCACGGGCCGGCACGGCGGGCAGCGGCGGGATCCCGGACTGCAGGGTGCGCCGCCAGTTCCAGCCCTGGCGCATCAGCCAGTAGACCAGGCCGATGACGACCAGCAGCCCGATCGACCAGCCGATGTAGCCCGGCCAGTTGGTGACCTTCGCCTGCTCCCTGGCGAGTGAGGCGTGGTCCACCGCGCTGATCACCCGTCCGGCGAGCTCGCTCATGCCAGGCCGCCCTGCTCGGCCAGCTCGCCGGCCAGCACCGTGGCGCGGCCGCGCAGGAAGGTGGCGTGCACCCGTCCGGGCAGGTCCATGCCCTTGTAGGGGGTGTTGCGGCTGCGGGTGGCGAAGCTCTCGGGGTTCACGGCACCACGGTACGCGGGATCGAAGAGCACCAGGTTGGCCGGCTCACCCACCGAGATCGGCCGGCCGTGGCCGGTGAGACGGCCGATCCGGGCCGGTCGGTGGGACATCCGGTCCGCGACGCCCTCCCAGTTCAGCAGGCCGGTGTCGACCATGGTCTGCTGCACGACCGACAGCGCGGTCTCCAGGCCGACCATGCCCATCGCGGCCACGGCCCACTCGCAGTCCTTGTCCTCGGCCGGGTGCGGCGCGTGGTCGGTGGCGACGGCGTCGATGGTGCCGTCGGCGAGCGCCTTGCGCAGCGCCTGGACGTCCTCGGCGGTGCGCAGCGGCGGGTTCACCTTGTACACCGGGTCGTAGGAGCGGACCAGCTCGTCGGTGAGCAGCAGGTGGTGCGGGGTGACCTCGGCGGTGACGTCCCAGCCCTTGGACTTGGCCCAGCGGACGATCTCGACCGAGCCTGCCGTGGAGAGGTGGCAGACGTGCAGCCGGGAGCCGACGTGCGCGGCGAGCAGCACGTCGCGGGCGATGATCGACTCCTCGGCGACGGCCGGCCAGCCACCGAGTCCGAGCTCGCCGGAGACCTGGCCCTCGTTCATCTGGGCGCCCTCGGTCAGCCGCGGCTCCTGGGCGTGCTGGGCGACGACGCCGTCGAAGGCCTTGACGTACTCCAGGGCGCGGCGCATCAGCACCGCATCGTCCACGCACTTGCCGTCGTCGGAGAAGACCCGGACGTTCGCGGCGGACTCGTGCATCGCGCCCAGCTCGGCGAGCTTCTTGCCCTCCAGGCCGACGGTGACGGCGCCGACCGGCTGCACGTCGCAGTAGCCGGCCTCCTGGCCGAGCCGCCAGACCTGCTCGACCACACCGGCGCTGTCGGCCACCGGGGTGGTGTTGGCCATCGCGTGCACGGCGGTGAAGCCGCCCATCGCGGCGGCCTGGGTGCCGGTGAGCACGGTCTCGGCGTCCTCGCGGCCGGGCTCGCGCAGGTGGGTGTGCAGGTCGACCAGACCGGGCAGGGCGATCAGGCCGGTGGCGTCGATCTCGATGTCCGCCTCGACCGCCAGGCCGGTGCCGATCGCCCGGATGACGCCGTCGGCGAGGTGGAGGTCCTGCGGGGCGCCGCCCAGGACCTTGGCGTTGCGGATCAGGTAGCTGGTCACTGAGCGGTCTCCACGGAGTCGGTGCGGGCGGGCTCGGCGGGACCATCGGTGAAAACGGCTCCGCCGAGCAACAGGTAAAGAACGGCCATCCGGACGGAGACGCCGTTGGCGACCTGCTCGACCACGGTGCAGCGCGGCGAGTCGGCGACCTCGGCGGTGATCTCCATGCCGCGGACCATCGGGCCGGGGTGCATCACGATGGCGTGCTCGGGCAGCTGGGCCATCCGGATGCCGTTCATGCCGTAGCGACGGCTGTACTCGCGCTCGGTCGGGAAGAACGCGGCGTTCATCCGCTCGCGCTGCACCCGCAGCATCATCAGGGCGTCGGTCTTGGGCAGCACGCCGTCCAGGTCGTAGCTGACCTCGCAGGGCCAGTTCTCGATGCCGATCGGCAGCAGGGTCGGCGGGGCGACGAAGGTCACCTGGGCGCCGAGGGTGGTCAGCAGGTGCACGTTGGAGCGGGCGACCCGGCTGTGCAGGACGTCACCGACGATCGTCACCCGGCGGCCGGCCAGGTCGTTGCCCGGGCCGGCGTTGAGGTGGCGGCGCATGGTGAAGGCGTCGAGCAGCGCCTGGGTGGGGTGCTCGTGGGTGCCGTCACCGGCGTTGATCACACTGCCGTGCAGCCAGTCGGACTGGGCCAGCCGGGCCGGCGCGCCCGAGGCGTGGTGGCGGATGACGACCGCGTCGGCCCCCATCGCCTGGAGGGTCAGGGCGGTGTCCTTGAGGCTCTCGCCCTTGGAGACCGACGAGCCCTTGGCGGAGAAGTTGATGACGTCCGCGGACAGCCGCTTCTCGGCGACCTCGAAGGAGGTCTTGGTGCGGGTGGAGTCCTCGAAGAAGAGGTTGACGACGGTGCGACCGCGCAGCGTGGGCAGCTTCTTGACGGCCCGGCCGGAGAGCTGGGCCAGCTCCTCGGCGGTGTCCAGGATCAGCAGCGCGTCGTCGCGGCTGAGATCGGCGGCGGAGACGAGGTGGCGCTTCACGCGGGTTACTCCGGGAGGTGCGGTTCGGTGGGCTGGGAGGCCAGGGCCTGCGAGCTGCGGGCGGTGTAGTCGCGGTCGCCGACCAGGACGGCGTCCAGGCCGTCGGTGTCGGCGAGGCGGACCTGCACGGCCTCGCGCAGCGAGGTGGGGAGGTTCTTGCCCACGTAGTCGGCCCGGATCGGCAGCTCCCGGTGGCCGCGGTCGACCAGGACGGCGAGCTGCACGGCGCGCGGCCGGCCGATGTCGTTCAGCGCGTCGAGCGCGGCCCGGATGGTGCGGCCGGAGAAGAGCACGTCGTCGACGAGGATGACGAGCTTGCCGTCGATGCCGCCGGGCGGGATCTCGGTGTGCTCCAGGGCGCGGGCGGGCTTCAGCCGCAGGTCGTCCCGGTACATGGTGATGTCCAGGGTGCCCAGCGGGATCTCGCTCCCGGTGATCTGGGCCAGCCGGCCGTGCAGGCGGCGGGCGAGGTGGACGCCCCTGGTGTGGATGCCGAGCAGCACGACGTCCTCCGCGCCCTTGGCGCGCTCGACGATCTCGTGCGCTATCCGGGTGATGACCCGGGCGATGTCCGTGCCGTCCAGCACCTGGTGCGGCGGCCGCGGCGTGGGTTCCTGGTGTGTGGTCATGCCGAAGCGGACCTCCTTCCCCGCCTCACGGGACGGGCCTTAAAGGATGTCTGGGAATCTGCCCCCGCCGACCGGGCGCGGGCTTCGGACCATCCTACCAGCGCCCCGGAGTGGCAAATGGACCTCCATCATTCCGCTTCGCCGGGTTAACACCCCGGACGCGCCGACGATGCGGGCCATTCGCACGACTGCCCCATTCGGCTTGACGCAACTACCTTACTCTACGTAACCTCACAGTGAGTTACGAGACGGGCGTCGTACCCACCGGTAGCGACGCCGGCCATCGCCCGTGACCCACCACTGAACGCGAAGCAATCTCGTCCGGGGAGATCAATGTCCAGCGACTACGCGAAGCAGCTCGGAGGCAAGCTCCGAGCGATCCGCACTCAGCAGGGGCTCTCCCTGCACGGTGTCGAGGAGAAGTCCCAGGGGCGCTGGAAGGCAGTCGTCGTCGGCTCGTACGAGCGCGGCGACCGTGCGGTCACCGTGCAGCGGCTGGCCGAGCTCGCCGAGTTCTACGGCGTTCCGGTGCAGGAGCTCCTGCCCGGCGGTACCCCGGGCGGCGCGGCCGAGCCGCCGCCGCGCCTGGTCCTCGACCTGGAGAGACTGACCCAGGTCCCGTCCGAGAAGGCCGGCCCGCTGCAGCGCTACGCGGCGACCATCCAGAGCCAGCGCGGCGACTACAACGGCAAGGTCCTCTCGATCCGCCAGGACGACCTGCGCACTCTGGCCGTGATCTACGACCAGTCGCCGTCGATCCTCACCGAGCAGCTGATCTCCTGGGGCGTGCTCAACCCCGACGCGCGCCGCGCGGTGCGCGAGGAGGACGCGAGCTGAGGCTCGCCGACCAGCGTCAGCAGGCAGAAACGTCACGGCGCGGTTTCCGGAACCCGGGAGCCGCGCCGCGGCATTTCCCCGGCTGCGACCGCCCCTCGCGGCCGTTCGGCCCGAATGGCAGGGGCTCAGCAGACCGTCCCCAGGCTGTAGCCCGGCTGCGCCGCCACCCCGTCCAACCGCACCGGGCGGGCGGCCGGCGCCCAGTCCGGGCCGCCGCTCGACCAGGCCCAGGCGGCCGGCAGGTACTCCCCGCAGGACGCCGCCGAGCCCTGGGAGCCGTGCAGCACCGCGACGCCCGGCAGCTCCAGCGCCAACCCGGCGCAGAGCACGGCGCAGATCAGCTCCAGCTCCTCGTCGTTGATCCGCACCACCCCGTCCTCCCACTGGAGCACCCGGGCCGCCGCGCTCAGGCGCCCGCCCGGCGCGTCCACCCGCAGCCGCAGCTCGTACACCCCGGCGCCCGCGCCGACCAGCATCCGGCGGAACACCTCGGCCCCGCGCTGGTGGGCGGCGCGCACCCAGCGCGCGTGCTCCTCGTCCGCCTCCGCCGGGCCCGTGCTCCCGAGCAGTCCGCCGTCCAGCAGCAGGTCGGCGTGGCGGAGCGTCAGCCCGTTCTCCCGCGCCCGGACCAGTCGCGGCACGAAGTCCCCGGCCAGCTCCTCGCCCTGATAGGCCAACAGCTGGGTCTGCAACGGCGGGTTGACGAGGTAACGGTCGCGGGCGGTGGGCGCGGCCGGGTCCAGGCCGTGCAGCAGACAGAACTCCTCGAAGTCCTGCGGGTGGAACATCCGGGCGCGGACGGTCTCGAAGCGCTCCAGCGCGTCGGCCAGCAGCTCGGCGGTGTCGGTCAGGTAGCGCTCGTAGTCGGGGACGTCGCTGACTCCCCAGGCACGGGCCCGCGCGAAGTCCGCGGCGTTGGTGAGCACCCCGATGACGAACGCCTGCTCGGCCCCCTCGTCCCGCCGCGGCCGGTGCGGCGCCCGCAGCGCGGGGCGCGTGCCGGCGGCGGTGCAGTCGGAGTTGCGGCGGGCGCGGCCCTTGCGGCTGGTCATCGGAGGCTCCTGGCGTCGGCGGGCGGCCGTCGGGCGGTGACGGTCAGCGGCGGGGCTCGCCGCTGACCGTGTTACTCCCCAGTTCCGAGCGCCACACACGTACGGCGTGTCACAGGAATGTAACCTCCGGTAATAGCACCGCGCCTCGGCCGCTCAGAGCGGACGCGGCGCCCGGGCCAGCTGGCGGGACTGGGCGACCAGGCGGCCGGACTCGTCCCAGACCTCGGCGTCCTCCTCGAAGTAGCCGCCGGCCAGGTTGCGGGTGGCGTGGACGACCCGCAGCCAGCCCGGAACCGGCTTGGCCCGCAGGTGCACGGTCAGCTCGACGGTCGGGGCCCAGCCGGGCAGGCCGAGGTCGAAGGTGACCGGCGGCAGCGCGTCGGCGACCAGCAGGAGCAGCAGCGGGTCGGGCTCGCGGCCGTCGGCGAGCCGGAACCAGCCCTGGATCCGGCCCTGACCGGAGGGCTGCCCGAGGGCCCAGCCGACGGTGGCCGGATCGAGCCGCAGGTCGAAGCGCTCCAGCAGGGCGGCCTGCTCGATCAGCTGCTTGGGCGCGTGCTCGACGCCGATGCACTGGTCCGGCGGCGGCAGCTGCGGCGGGGTGGCGCTGGTGCGCACCTCGCCGTCGGCGGCGGCGAGGTCACCGTGGCTGGCCACCACGCGCAGGCGCTCGACGCCGTCCTGGCTGAGCGAGGCGGTGCCGGTGGACAGGCTGCGGCCGGTGCGCAGCACCTCGGTGCGGACGGTGGCCGGGCCGGGGGTGGAGGCGGACAGGTAGTAACCGCTGATCGACACCGGGTCCGGGTGCGACTCGTGCTCCAGCGACAGCGCGTGTCCGGCCACGGCGAGCAGCAGCCCGCCGTTGACCCCGCCGCCGATCTGCCAGCCGGTGCCGAGGGCGGCCTCGTAGCGGCCGGCCTCCTCGGGGTGTCTGGTCAGGGCGATGCCCTGGTCGAACTCGCTGCGGGTCGCGGTGGTCATGGGGGTGCCTGCCCTTCAAGTTACTAGCGAGTAGGGCCCCACACTACGCCTGCGCGGTGAAACGCGGAATGGCCGCCGGATCCGAGGTCCTCGGAACCGGCGGCCACTGCGCTGGGCATCACCGCTACCGGCGGATGCTCGGCTTCAGCTCCAGGAAGCGGGCGAGCATGCCGTTGACGAAGGCCGGGGAGTCGTCCGTGGAGAACTCCTTGGCGATCTCGACGGACTCGTCCAGGACGACCGCGTCCGGGACGCCGTCCTCCCAGATCAGCTCGTACGCGCCGAGCCGCAGGACGTTGCGGTCCACGATCGGCATCCGGTCGAGGGTCCAGCCCACCGCGTACTGCTCGATGAGGTCGTCGATGCGACGGGCGTGCTGGACGTACCCCTCGATCAACTCCATGGTGTACTCGCCGACCTGCGGGGTGCCCTCGTCGGGCTTCGGCTCGCGGGCGCGGGCCACCCAGTCGGCGAGGACCTGCTGCGGGTCGACCCCGCGGTGGTCGGCCTCGAAGAGGATCTGGAAGGCCCGGGTACGGGCCTTGCTACGTGCGGCCGACACGGACTTACTTCACCCGGCCGAGGTAGCTGCCGTCGCGGGTGTCGACCTTGACCTTCTCACCGGTGGTGATGAAGAGCGGCACCTGGATCTCGGCACCCGTCTCCAGGGTGGCCGGCTTGGTGCCACCGGTGGAGCGGTCGCCCTGCACGCCCGGCTCGGTCTCGGCGATCAGCAGCTCGACGGAGGTCGGGAGCTCGATGTAGAGCACCACGCCCTCGTTGGTGGCGACCAGGGCCTCGAAGCCCTCGAGCAGGTAGTTGGCGGCGTCACCGACGACGGCCGGCTCGATCGTGATCTGGTCGTAGGTGTCCATGTCCATGAACACGAAGTTCTCGCCGTCCTTGTACGAGAACTGCATGCCGCGCTTGTCGACGTTGGCGGTCTCGACCTTGGTGCCGGCGTTGAAGGTCTTGTCGACGACCTTGCCCGTCAGGACCTCCTTGAGCTTCGTACGCACGAAGGCCGGGCCCTTGCCGGGCTTGACGTGCTGGAACTCGACGACGGACCAGAGCTTGCCGCCCTCCAGCTTGAGGACCATGCCGTTCTTGAGATCGTTCGTGGAAGCCACGGGCGCACTTACTCCTGGATATAGCTGTCAAGGAACCAAGGGTTCGCGTCCTGCCGCCGACGGCCTTCGGGGGCCGCCGTCACAGGGCGAGGAGCTCCTTGGTGGTGATGGTGAGCAGCTCGGGCCCGCCCTCTTCGAGGGGGCGCACGACGAGCGTGTCCTCGATCCGGACCCCGCCCTTGCCGGGGAGGTGGACCCCCGGACCGACGGTGACCGGCACGCGGCTGTCCAGTTTACCCATGTCCGACGGACCGAGGCGCGGCGCCTCCCGGATCTCCAGCCCGATGCCGTGGCCCACCGGGTGCGGCGAGACCTCGGTGTGGCCGGCCGCCTCCAGGACCTGCCGGGCGACCCGGTCGGGTACGCACTGCTCGACGCCCGGCCCGAGCGCCTCCCGGCCGGCCCGCTGGGCCCGGAAGACCAGCCGGTGCAGCTCGACCTGCCAGGGCGCGGGAGCGGCGCCGATCACGAACGTCCGGGCGGTCGAGACGCGGTAGCCGCGGTACTGGGCGCCCATCACCACGGTGAGAAAGTCGCCCTCCTCCACCCGCCGGTCGGTCGGCTGGTGGGCGGGCAGGCCGGAGTGGCTGCCGGTGCCGACCGAGACCGGGAAGGCCGCCCGGTCGGCACCGTGGTCGATCATCCGGCGCTCCAGCTCCATCGCCAGGTGCCGCTCGGTGCGGCCGACCAGGATCGACTCCAGCAGCTCGCCGAGCGCCTGGTCGGCGATCTCGGCGGCGATCCGCAGGTCGGCGATCTCGTGCTCGTCCTTCACCACCCGCAGCCGCTCCACGACCTGGCCGAGGTCCGCCAGCCGGGCCCCCTCCACCAGGTCCGCCACCCCGCGGTGCCGGGTGACGGTCAGGTCGTGCTCCTCCACCGCCAGTTCCCGCACCCCCAGCCGCCCGGCCGCGACCGCCGCGGCCAGCGCGGTGTCCGTCCCGGCCGACACCGGCACCCGGGTGACCTCCGTGTCTACCAGGTGCTCCCCCGAGTCGTCCGGCGGCAGGTCGTCCGGCAGCGACAGCAGCGCCCGGTCCCGGGTCAGCAGCAGCGTCGCCCCGCAGGGCGCGCAGCCCGTCAGGTACCGGACGTTCACCGCCCGGGTGATCAGCGCCGCATCGGCTCCGGCCGCACCGCAGTGCTCCCTCACCCGCTCCCGCCGACCCGTGTACGCATCCGCCATGCGTCGAGCCTACGAACCCCCGGCCCGAACCGCCCGCCGAGCACCCCCGCCCGGTGCCCCGGGAATGGACGGGCCGGGGGTCGCGTTGGAGCGGGTGAAAATGACATCCGTTTCAGGAGGCTCCAATGGCCCGCAGCGAACTGCGACCCGTGATCAAGCTCCGCTCCACGGCCGGCACCGGCTTCACGTACGTGACCCGCAAGAACCGCCGCAACGACCCCGACCGGATGGTCCTGCGCAAGTACGACCCGGCCGCGGGCCGGCACGTCGACTTCCGCGAAGAACGCTGAACGACCCGGCCCCCTGGAGGAGCCCAGCCATGAAGTCCGGAATCCACCCCGCCTACCGCCCGGTCGTCTTCCGCGACAAGGTCGGCGGCCTCGCCTTCCTCACCCGCTCGACGGCCACCGGCGACCGCACCGTCAAGTGGGAGGACGGCACCACCCACCCGGTGATCGACGTCGAGATCTCCTCGGCGAGCCACCCCTTCCACACCGGACAGTCCCGGGTGCTCGACACCGCCGGCCGGGTCGAGCAGTTCCGCCGCCGCTACGGCGACCGGTACTGACGAGAAGCGGAAGCGGGGGGGGCCCCCCCCCCGGCGGGGGCCCGGCCCCCGGGCGGCCGGCCCGGGGGGGGGGAGGGAGGGGGGCCGCGCGGGGCCGCCGCCCCGACAGGGC